>JAJRAT010000175.1 GCA_028682845.1 Methanothrix sp.
AGGCACTTCATGTACTCTTCCCGGCTGGCGGGAACCACGATCATTCGCACGCCCCTGGCCACAGGCTCTCCCTTCATCAGGTCCGAGGCGAGCTTGAGGTCTTCAAAACGGCCATTGGTGCAGGAGCCGAGGAACACCTGGTCGAGCTTCGTCTCCGGAACCTCGCTGATGGGCAGGACGTTATCTACGTTATGAGGCATCGCAATCTGCGGCTCAAGGTCGGAGACGTTCCAGTGCTTTTGCGAAACAATGGCATCCTCATCGCTCCGGACCGCTCTTGCCTCGATGGTCGACCTGTCCTTCACCCGCTGCTCCAGGTACTTTACGGTTGTTTCATCCGTCTCGAAGATGCCGGCCTTGGCTCCCATCTCAATGGCCATGTTGGACACGGTCATCCTCTCCGGGATGCTCATCCTCTTCGCCGCCTCGCCCCTGAATTCGCAGGCCAGATAGTTCGCGCCGTCCGCCCCGATGTCGCCGATTATCCTCAATACTGCATCCTTCGAGGTCACGTTCTTGGGAAGCCTGCCTTCGATCATGAGCTGCAGCGTTTGGGGCACCATGAACCAGAGCTTGCCCGTGGCGAAGACCGAGGACATGTCCGTCGAGCCGATTCCCGTAGCGAAAGCGCCCAGGCTGCCGTAGGTGCAGGTATGCGAGTCCGTGCCCACAACGATCTGGCCGGGAAGGGCATGACCTTTCTCCGGCATGACCTGATGGCAGACTCCGCAGAATATGTCGTAGTTCAGTATTCCCTGCTCCTGGGCAAAGCCGCGCAGAAGAATGTGGTTCTCCGCAGCGTTGAGGCTGTCCGCAGGAACCTGGTGATCGAAGAGGATGACGATCTTCGAGGGGTCCCAAACCTTGGCATCCCGGCCCGCGATCTCGTAAAATCCCTTGACCGCCAGCGGGCCGGTGATATCATGGATCATGGCACAGTCGATATCCGCCATGACGAACTCGCCCGCTCGCGCCTCTTTCTTTGCCGCTCTTGAGAATATCTTCTCGGACAGGGTTTGGCCGCTCATGGCAAGGCTCATCTCATCCATGATAAATAAATCTTGACCTCGAATTCTGTAGCAACCTCGAATTCTGCCCGAGGTCGCCCTACTAAAAATCAGGCTAAAACTCTTGAGAACATTTCAAAGCCTTTAAATAAAGCCAAACGGATCAACGATGTACACAAGATTACATTGTAGCCGATAAATGGAGTGTCCCAGATGAAGATCAAGTACTTGTTAGACGAGGAAGAGATCCCCAAGAAGTGGTATAACGTAGCCGCTGATATGCCCACGCCCCTGGACCCGCCCCTTCATCCCGGGACGCTGAAGCCTTTGAGCCCGCAGGACATGGAGATGATCTTCCCGAAGGCCCTCATCCGGCAGGAGATGAGCACCGAGCGATGGATCGACATTCCCGAGGAGGTGCGCGACATCTACCGGCTCTGGAGGCCGACGCCGCTCTACCGGGCCGCAGCTTTGGAGAAGGCCCTCAAGACTCCGGCAAAGATCTACTACAAATATGAAGGCGTGAGCCCTGCCGGAAGCCACAAGCCCAACACCGCCGTTCCTCAGGCTTACTACAACATGAAAGAAGGCATTGAGCGGCTGGCCACGGAGACCGGCGCGGGTCAATGGGGTTCGGCTCTCTCCCTGGCCACGACTCTCTTCGGCTTGAAGTGCACAGTTTACATGGTCAGGTCCAGCTACGACAGTAAGCCCTACCGCAAGAGCGCCATGAGAGTTTGGGGTGCCGAATGCATTCCGAGCCCCTCGGACCGAACGAACTATGGCAGAAAGGTTCTGGCGGAGATGCCGAACACGCCGGGGTCGCTCGGCATCGCCATCTCCGAGGCGGTGGAGGATGCAGCCAGCCATGACGACACCAACTACGCCCTGGGCTCGGTACTCAACCACGTTCTGCTCCATCAGTCCATTGAAGGCTTGGAGCTGAAGAAGCAGTTTGATCTGGCCGACGACTATCCCGACGTCATGTTCGGCTGCTGCGGCGGCGGAAGCAACTTCCCGGGCATGGTCTTCCCCTTCATCCCTGACAAGTTGAAGGACAAAAAGGACCTGCGCATGGTGGCCTGCGAGCCGTCCGCCTGTCCCAGTCTGACCAAGGGGCTTTACGCCTACGACTTCGGCGACACGGCAGGCATGGCACCGGTCATAAAGATGTTCACTCTCGGCCACGACTTCATCCCGCCGGGAATTCATGCCGGTGGCCTGCGCTATCATGGAGATGCACCACTTCTATGCAACCTCGTCCATGACGGCCTGATTGAGGCCACCGCGTTGCAGCAGAACGAGGTCTTCGAAGCGGCCACCCTCTTCGCCAGGAATGAAGGCATAATTCCCGCACCGGAAGCCGCTCATGCCATCAAGCCTGCCATCGATGAGGCACTGCGGTGCAAGAAGACCGGCGAGACAAAGACCATCTTCATCTCCCTCACCGGCCACGGCCACTTCGATCTGGCAGCCTACGATGCCTACAACGACGGCAAGCTGGTGGACTACGAGTATCCTGCGGATTTGGTGAAGCAATCTCTCGCCAATCTCCCACAAGCCTGATGGCAGATATTGTTGCGAGGATCGGCTTCCTAATCAATCCCATCGCAGGCATGGGCGGGTCCGTCGGCCTGAAGGGCACGGACGGCCTGGCTGATGCGGCAGCAGCCAGGGGCGCAAAACCCCTGGCCTCCGAGCGTGCCAAAGCTTGCCTGCAACGGCTTGCTAAAGAGGCCGGACATCTTTTCTTTTTCACTGCCAGCAAAAGCATGGGCGAGGACGCGCTGATGGATTGCGGGCTGGATTTTTCCGTCGTACATGATGCATCAAGTCCGTCCGGCTCAGAGGACACGATCCTTGCCTGCCGGGCATTTTTGGAAAACGGCATCGATCTGCTCCTCTTTTGCGGCGGTGATGGAACAGCCCGCGACGTGGCTTCCGTCGCCGGACAAATACCGATCTTGGGAATTCCCGCCGGAGTGAAGATGCATTCCGGCGTCTTTGCCATCAGCCCTGAGGCGGCAGCCGAGTTGGCCTTGGGCTTCATCAGGGGCGAGCTGCTGACAAGAGAGACTGAGATCGTGGACGTGGACGAGGACCTCTACCGTTGCGGAGAGCTGCAGACGAGGCTCTACGCTGCCGCCAAGACGCCCTACAAGCCCGTGCTGGTGCAGGAGCGCAAGAGGATCTACAGCTCTGCGGACGAGGAGGAATTCAAGAATCAGATTGCGCTCTTTGCCTCGGAGTTCATGAGAGACGGATCGGCATACGTCCTCGGCGCGGGCACTACCACGGCCAGGATCGCTGAGCTTCTCGGGATGGAAAAAACTCTTCTTGGCGTTGATGTGATTAAAGATGGAAAGCTGCTGGCAAAAGATGCTGCTGAGTTGGATCTGCTGGAGCTGATAGCAAACGAAAGAAGCGTTAAGATAATCTTGAGCCCCATCGGCGCGCAGGGATTCATTCTGGGACGCGGCAGCCAGCAGATAAGCGCCGAGGTTTTGCGGCGCGTGGGCACCGAGAACCTGATAATCATATCTACGCCCCACAAGCTGGCCGAACTGCCCTATCTCCTGGCGGACTGCGGAGACAAGGGCCTGGACAGGGCGCTGTCAGGGAGAAAGAGGGTCGTGACGGGCTACCGCGTTGCTCAGCTTAAGGAAATCAAGGCGGCGACAAATATTTAACGATCCCAATTTCTCTAATGGACTCATTGCTAATTGCCAGATGATCTCAGCCTTTCGGTGATATCGGCCATCTTTAGCAGCCTGCTATTTTCATCGGTCGATCTATGCCGTCCATTAGCCCAGAAATCTC
>JAJRAT010000141.1 GCA_028682845.1 Methanothrix sp.
AATCTTCTTGACGCGAGTGAATGATTTCAATGTGCATATTTAGGCACATAATAGTATTTATAGATTTCGTTTGAAGATAACGAAAAGCACCTTAGTATGCCTAAATCATGGGGAGCTTAGGTTGCATATCGATTATTTTTTCTGGCCGAGGGCATTTTGCAGGTCGACTGCGAAGATCGGAAAAACCAGCAGGCATCGGAAAATCATTGCCGGACAAGCATCCGCGTAAAATATTCTACAAAATCAATATCAAATCAATGGAAAAGAAAATAGGCAAGCTCAGGGTTGGCCTGCAGATCCATGCGAATTTAGGAAATTTATTTTTAAGTGCTTATCTGATCTGCGCCGAATCCCTTCTTCACCAAGATTTCTTTTATCCTATGAATATGGTTGCCCTGCAGCTCGATCAGGCTCTCTTTTACGGTTCCGCCGCAGGCTAGTTTGGACTTAAGATGTGTGCACAGCTCCTGCAGATCGATCTCATGGGGATCGATCCCCTGGATGACTGTCACCTCTTTACCGTACCTGCGTTTCTGAACTTTTACCGCGATCCTTTGCTGCTCCTTGGCAACCTCCTCGCAGATACAAAGCTCCGTAGGAAGGCCGCAGACGGTACACATTTGAGAACTCATTTGGTGGCAGTTACCTCCGCAAATATACCATCAATAAAGCTGATTATGCTATTTTAATCTGATGGTGAGCCCTTGAGGTCACTATGTACCTTTGCCGCTTCGCCTACGCCTTAATTCGCCAAATTTTCGCATCATCACTTCTGCCAGGAAGATCACCAGGGCGAGGAGAAGCAACAGGTCTCGTCGAGACACTCTCTCCTGTACTGTCCTCTGGCTGAGCCTTCCTGCTTCCGCAATCAGGCTGTGTTTGGCCTCTTCTTCCGTGAAGACCTTTCCGCCGCTGGCCATGATCTGCTTGGATAGATCCGGATTAAAGCCGAGATCCCGGTACTCCAGCGGATAGTTTACCGCTACCCCCACCGGTCCGACGTAGTAAATTCCGGTGCTGTTGGGCGTGATGGAAGCAGTGTAGCGGTTGTCGCCCACCTTCTCCACATCGGCTCCCGGAATATCCGGTCGAGCGCTGCCGGTGATGGTGATCTTCAAGGGAGTGCCCTGCCAGCCGTCCTCCGCTTCCACGCGATCGGTCTCGGAGCGCGGATCTCCCACCGCCCAATTGACCATTGCCGATATCAGTTGAGATGCCGGCTTCTCGTACAGCTTTCCCGCCCAGGCACTGCCGTCGTCCGTGGAGAAGGCCACTACTCTGCCCAGGCCGTAGCGCCACGTGGTCAGGACCGGCTTTCCGTCGGTCATGGCCACCAGCCGCTGGCTGCCCGTCTTCGGCGTCACATCGTTGAAGCCGGTGATGGTGGCGTTCAGCTCCAGGTCGGATGTGATGTAGTGGTTCTTGTTGGAAACTGCGATGGGATAGCCGGAGAGAGGCTGCTCCTCCTGTGGCCTTTCTTCCGTCGGCTGGGCGACCTTGGTCGTAATCGAATCGGGATAGACGAATGACATAAATTCGGTGCCGGTCTGTCCGGCCAGATCATCCATGTTGCCGGTCTTTCCAGGAATCGCCTGCACCTGAATCAGCCTGGTGGTGGTGTTCATCTGCGTGAGTAGGACGGCAGAGCGCTTCAGAACATCCTCATAATTCCAGAGGTTGCCGTCGGAGAGCACCATCAGTTCACCCTTGCCGCCGCTGACGTTGAGCATATCCCAGGCCAGTTGCAGGCCGTTGTCCAGGTGGCTGTTTTCCGTGCCAGTGGGCGAGAGGGCCGAGATCCTCTCCTCCAGGACGCTCCGGCCCCGGGAAAGGGGAATCGGGTCCAGGACATCGTAAGCTTTTGTGCCGAAGACTATCACGCCCACCTTGTAGTCCCGGAAGTCGGGAGACTTGAGCAGCTCTATTGCCAGGGCTTTCTCGTAATCCAGGAGCGGCGTGCCGTCTTTGGTGCGCGTGGAAAGCAGGCTGAATGAGATATCGAGCACCAGAACTACAGTCTTTCCACCCTCGAAACTGCTGGGCGAGGATATGACGGGCAGGAACTTCTCCAGGCTGGAGTTGCGGTAGCTATCCAAATCATAGGAATCCTGGCCGCCCACCACCACCAGCCCGCCCCCGTCGCGCACGTAGTTCTCCAGGACGTCAAGCTTGCTGCTGTACCTCCGGTCATCGAGCACAACGGCCTTGAAGCTCGTCAGATCTGCGGGCAAATCGGGAACAAGCGTGAGTTTGTAAAGATTTGTCAGGTCGGTAGCCAGAGGCGAATTGCTCTCTGAAACCAGCA
Organism: Methanothrix sp.; assembly: GCA_028682845.1. GTDB lineage: Archaea > Halobacteriota > Methanosarcinia > Methanotrichales > Methanotrichaceae > Methanothrix. The sequence continues at coordinate 2,306 of JAJRAT010000141.1, forward strand.
GAACTTCGGGTTTGGGAACGACGTAGACTGCTTTCTGATAATTGTTGTTGACGGGCTGCAAATCAGAGGCGATTGTGGCACGCAGGATGTGGTTTCCCGTCTCCAGGAAGGCATGAGAGATCTTGATGGACGTGCTTTTATTGGCGTCCAGGTTATCGCTGTAGATGAGCTTCTCGTCCGCGAAGACGGAAAGCGGCCCCTGGTAGCGTCTGGCAGAGCGCACCGTCACTGTGAATGGAAAGTCTCCGCCCAGGACTGCGGTGTTGGTTCCTGAGATCTCGACGCTGGAGTCGTCGTTCACCGGCGCGATGGAAATGGCAAAGGTCGTTGTATTGGATGCCTTGGCCAGGGCCAGGGCATCGGCCAGTTGTCTGCCGCTGTTGCTGTATCCGTCCGAAACCAGCACCAGGCTGTTGCCGGGCAGAGCATATTGAACTATCCGGTCTCCGAGAGGGGTCGAGTCTCCGGCGAAGGAGCGCACCTGAGCCTTGGCATTGTCCGCCACCCGCGCCGCGACATCCGGATCAAAGACCTGCATGGACCCGGTCCGATCGTCCAGGACGATTATGCTCGGCCTCTCCGACTGAGTGGTGTGGGTCTGCACGAAATAGGGATTGGCAGCAGCGGCAATGATCAGGCAGAAGACAACCAGTCGGCTGGCGGCAAGGAGCCTGTTCTTGGCCCTGCTGCGGATGAACAGCGCCCCCAGGATCAAGAGAACGGGAATGGCGTATAGCAGCTCCGGCGTGGCGAAGTACAGGTCCAGGATCATGTCTCCCGCCTCCAGCGCATGATGGCCAACTCCAGCAGGATGGCCAGAGCCGCCAGGGCAATCACCCAATTGGAGATGTCCTTTTCGACTATCGTCTCCCGGCTGCCTTCCCTGAACTCTCCAGCCTGAACGCTGCCGCTGCGGCTCAGGGAGGACTCCCTGGCATCATACATGTTGGCGGCCAACTCCACTGCCCGGTAGCGGTAGATTCCGACTTCGTCCAGAAGCAGACTGGAGGTGGTGATCGCCTGCGACGGCGTTTCAACGCTCACCGCATCGCCCAGAGGAATCACCGTTCCCGTCTTGCGATTGGCCTCGCCGACGTCCGGAACACCCGTGATCCAGTTTGCCATCTGGTACCAGAATATAGGATACTCGGGGCGCGAGTAGAAGTCCGAGTTCAGCTCCAGGCCGTCGTAAATGACCGTACCTCTTCCCAGCCTCCAGTAAGCCAGGACTGGAACACCGTTGGCCTCTACCATAGTCGTGGAGCCGCGGCGAGCGGTAGCCTCCGGATAGCCGAACAGCCCGATCTCGTCAAAATGCACCTCATCGGCAAATCCTGTGTCCCGCACCCACAGGCTCGCGGAGCCCTCAGATCGGCCGGTCACGCGCACCGGCAGGTACTCGGGGCTCTCTTGATCCTGAGCGATGTAAATTACTTTGCCTCCGCCGTCGATGTAGCGGTTGAGCTGTCCATCCTGCGAGGCGTTCTTAGCCACCACTACCAGGTCGAAGTCGGAAA
>JAJRAT010000137.1 GCA_028682845.1 Methanothrix sp.
GGCTGTCTGTAGCTTAGGCTTTGTTCAAAGCCCTCAACGTGGCTCCGAACTCCGATTCCACCAGAGACGTCACTCCCATCGTCTTCGGGTGCAGGTCCAGTTCCACCGTGACGTGCTGGTGGCCCAGATCGCGCAGCGGCTTCACCTGGCGCGGCCCGTTGGTGACTGAGAATATCTCCAAACCCTCCAGAGCCGATTTGGGCAGAGCGTGCGGCACGCCGGAGATCACGGCAAAGTCGTAGCGGCCCTGAGCCGCGATCCGGGAAACTGCTTCTCCCGTTACCGGGTACTCATCCAGCCCGCCGATGAGCTTGAAGTCCACGCCCCGCTTGTGCAGGTCGCGGGCGATGTTGGCGGCATCCCGTCTGACTTTGGGCAGGCCCAACTGGTCGTCGAGGTTTGCCAGCGTCTCCACCTGCGAACCACCAATCTCAGCCACTGCCGCGGTTATGTCCGCAAACATGTAGGCTGTCTCTTTCTTGGCGTTGAGGATGTTCAGGCCCTTCTTGCCTTCGCGAATGAGCTGCAAAAGCCTGGCCGCCGCCTCGTACTTGAGGTCGCCTCTCTCCGGTGCCAGGTACTCGCTGCTGGCGGCTCCGTACAGCCTCTCCACCTCGGTGGCCTTCTCCAGCAAAGTCTTCTGCCGCTCGAACTCGGCATCGTCGATGATTCCAAGGTCTCGCGCCGCCTCCAGGGTCATGATCACGCCTTTGGTGTTGTCCCTGTAGCCGGCGTGAACCTCGACCTCCAGGACGGGTATGCCCAAATCCGCATCCAGGACGGCCTGATGCAGGTCGTCGCCGATAATCATGCTGCTGCAAGTTCCCGAAACTGCCATGAGCTTGGGATTGAACAGCTCCTTGGCCCTCTTGAGAAGCTGGGTCAGGGGTTTCTGGCCGCCGAAGACGAAGCCCGCCTCATCAAGAGCTGTGGTCAGCACGCGCACCCCGTCCTCCTCCAGGAGCCGGGCATGCTTGAAGCAGCAGCCGCTCGGGCCGTGCAGGATGACAACCTCGGCCCCCAGGTCGCGCAGGGTGTAGAGAGCGGCCACGATGGAGCTTGGCCGGGGATGAATTATCTGTTGATTTTGCACTTCACTTGCCATTATAATCACCTGAATGAAATCATCTAAAGCATTTCACGCATAACAATAATCGGTCAAGGCCGCCGGACGCCAGGGCAGCTTCCTGGCCCGCCGCAAGATCGCGTTTCCAGATTGCCTGCAAATCTTCGGCATACGGTGCCAGCCTCTCGCCCACCAAAACCAGGAGTTTGATCTCATCCCGCCGATCCCGGATAAGTTCGAGCAGGCCGGGGATATTCATGCCCTCGCATACCGTTTGCGCGTCCTCGCCCACCACGACGCCTAAAGACGGCCCGCGCGCCCGGTCCAAAGCCAAATTTACATCTCGCACCTTCAGCCCCGAGTTGGAGCTGTCGTAAATGGTGAGTCTCCCCTCTCGGCGCACCTTCATCCTTCCGCTGAAGCCGTCGAAGCCCTGCAATGCCCGGGAGATGTCCCGGCAGGGGACGCCAGCCGAGCGTGCCGCAGCCCCGGCGGCGGCGATGGCCGTCCGGTAGCCGGCATAGTCCAGGTCCTCGCTCAGTGACAGCGGCAGCTCCCCGTCTGCAAAGAGCAGTCGATCGGGCCTTGTCTGCACCCGCCCGCCCTCGCCAAAGGAGATGTCGGACGAGATGGGAACATCCGTGTTCGCAGCCAGATGCGCGCCCTTCTTGGCCAGGGAGACCATCTGCAGCTTGGCGGTGCTGGCCCATTTCGTATCCTTGGCGATGCGGTAGTCCCCGGAGAAGCTGGTCAGTATTCCCCAATCGGCCAGGCCCGTGCCGCCCAGGGAGATCTCGCTGATCAGCACCCCGGCTCCTTGTTTCCGGGCCTCGTCCAGGGCGACAATCACATTTCCCGGAGTTATGCTGAGGCCGTTTTTAATGATGCTCTCCCTTCCGTCCCGCCAAAGCTCCAGGCCGCGCGTGGTGTGGGTGAGCACCAGCTTCTGCCCGGAGAGAATCCTGGCCAGCAAGAGCGCCGTGGATGTCTTGGAGTGCGTTCCCGTGACCTCAAAGATCTGAAGATCGGGCGGAACCGACGACGCCACCAGCTCGCCCACCGCCTGATGGTGAGTGATGATCTTTTTATGCAGCCTTCGCGCCTCGGCCAAAACTGGATTGGACGGCGGGAGGTGCACCGGAGCCGCAATCAGATCGAAATCCGAAATTCCCGGCTCATGGTGATATACCTCCAGGGCCACGGCATTGATGCCGCTCTCAACCATCCTTTGAGCGATCGTTCCGGCTCCGTGGATGGTATCGAGTACGGCTACCTTAGGGCTTCTTCCGCTCTCTTGCATGCCAGGGCCGCGATGCATTCATCCACACCGAGGGGCTCGGCGCAGATAACCTCAACCTCTTTGCCCCCGATCGATGCGCTTCCTCTGCGCTTCTGCTCGTCCACACCCAGCTCCTTTGGTATATCCTGGCGGGTGTGAACCCCGTGGGCCAGGAAGAGCGGCAGAGCCACGATCTTCTCAACATTGGTGCCCGCAAAGCTTGCCAGGCCCTCTTTGATATCGGGATGATTCATATTGAGATAAGCGGTCCTCACAGGGCCGGAGTGGTTTTTGCTGATCATTTCGGCGAGAGACTCCACAAGCTCCCGGTTGTAGGGCAGGCTGGAACCATGCCCGAGCACAAGTATTCCTACGTCCTTCATGGAAACACCAGTATTACGTTTTACAAATCCCGTGTTAAATTCACGATAGATTCATAAGTACTAAATCCTTTCGAGGCCGAAATACCATCCACAGATATTCAAGTAAGGAACATTATGCCATTGCTTTTAGACCGGAAACTTGCCATGAATGCCGGGCGATTTTGTCCGCCGCAAGCAAAGATCTGCTGTACGCCTTTAAAATGCGCCATTCTGCTCGTGCTGCTGCTCGCACCTGCCCTCTCCGAGGAATTCCTGCTGACGCCGCAGCAGAGCCTGATGCTGGGAAACCGCACGCTGCTCATCGAAGACGCCGACTCGCAATCCGGGCTTGTCTGGTTTTCTATCGTCGATGAGAAAAAACCGCCTCAGTCGATGGTCGTGGCGGCAGGGACTGCCTTTAGCTTTGGCGATGTGACAATTTCCGTAGACCGGATCTATGCGGGAGGCGGCCTGGACCTGGTGGCCCTATCCATCAATGCCACCAGCCCTTATCGCGATCATGATAATTAAAAAATTAAAAATATATGAACCTCTTTTGGCGCGATCTCCAGCGGGACCTCGCTCTTTTGCGTTCACTACCTGTCTCCTGCATTTTCCGCGCGAATTCAGGGCTATTTGACGACCATGCTGGGATTGACAATTATCAGCAAAAGCTGCTGATCTGCTTTCTGGAGACTGTAACTCGACCCGATTATTGCGTAGCCGCTTTGAGTTGTATCGATGTCGCTAGGAATATTGTATCCATCAAGCTTTGTCATATAGTTCTTTGACCAACTCACCTTTCCGTCAAGGTCGGTTTTCGTCGCACGGACTTTCGCATAGCTGCTGCTTTCCGATAGCGGACCGACGGCAATGAGCCCCTTTCCATCCTTTGTTAGTCGGATCTTTTTTATTGTATCTTCCGATGCGTCGCCGATGTTCTTCTCCCATAGCTCCGTTCCGTTATCATTTATCTTGAACAGCCAACCGTCACATGCCAGATTGGAATCCGGGCACTTGGCCATCGACATGAGATAATTCGTTTTGCTTCCCTCTTTTATCGGGATAACCGACGCTCCGTAATCTGCACTGTCGCAGCAGTCGGGATAAGAC
>JAJRAT010000222.1 GCA_028682845.1 Methanothrix sp.
AGCACCATCATGAGAATCGCGATTCCCCTCAGGAAGTCCACCTCCCAGAATCGAATAGTCGGGCTCTCGCTCATGCAAGCATTTCTGCCGCCAAGTCTTAAATCCATAGGCTTTTCCTCTTCGAGGACAGATAATCCGTCATGCCCCCGAACCCGTCGCACAGTTCCGGCATCCTTCTCTTCCGCTTCAGGGACAGTCGGCTTCAGGTGCTGCTCGTGCATCCGGGGGGGCCGTTCTGGAAGAAGAAAGACGAAAACGCCTGGTCGATTCCGAAAGGGCTGCTGCAGGAAGGAGAAAATGCGCTTAATGCAGCCAGAAGAGAGTTCAGGGAAGAAACCGGATTTGACGCGGACGGCAAGTTCCTCGACCTGGGCGCGGTCCGGCAGCCGAGCGGCAAGATGGTTCATGCCTATGCCCTGGAAAAAGATCTGGATGAAAAAATGGTGGTGAGCAACAAATTTTCACTGGAATGGCCCAAAAAATCGGGGATCGTAAAGGAGTATCCTGAGATCGACAGGGCTGGGTGGTTTGATGCTGAAGAAGCGAAAAAGAAGATTCACAAGGGACAGGTCGCCCTCATCGACCGGCTCGTCGAAATGCTGGACGGCGGGACCAAAGAACGCGGAGAATCCGAGAGTTTGGGAAATAGGCGCAACCTGGCGGAAATGCAGAGACCCGGCTTGTCGAAACCGTCGAAACAGTTCGAGTTGACGGATTGGTCAAATAATCATGATATTAAATAATGCACTGTAAATATCAGAAGTTGTCAATCAAAATAAAGAATGCGGGAGACAATCCCGTTTTAAAGGATTATCTCGATGTCCAGCTCTTCCGCCAGCTCTTTGTAGCGGTTTCTGATGGTGACTTCCGTCACGCCCGCCACATCGGCCACCTCGCGCTGCGTTCTCCGGTCGCCGCAGAGAATTGAGGCGATGTAGATGGCGGCTGCGGCCACACCCGTGGGCCCGCGCCCGCTGGTGAGTTCCTTTTCCGCTGCCTGGCGCAGGATCTCGATTCCCTTGGCCTGCACTTCGCCTTTCAAATTAAGGCCGCTGCAAAAGCGGGGAATGTAGTCGATGGGGCTCGTCGGCATGAGCTTCAAGGCCAGCTCGCGGGATACGAACCGGTAAGTTCTGCCGATCTCCTTTCGGGAGACTCTGGACACCTCGGCTATCTCGTCCAGGGTGCGCGGCACATTGCACTGGCGACATGCTGCATAAAGCGCGGCTGCGGCCACGCCCTCAATGCTCCGCCCGCGGATGAGATTCTTGTCCACGGCCTTGCGGTAGACCACGGCTGCCGTCTCCCGCACGTTTCGGGAAAGACCCAAAGCGGATGCCATCCTGTCCAGCTCGGACAGCGCGAAGGCGAGGTTGCGCTCCGTGGCGTTGCTGACCCGGATGCGCCTCTGCCATTTTCTCAGCCTGTACAGTTGCGCCCTGTTCTTGGAGGAGATGGTCTTGCCGTAAGAGTCTCTGTTCCGCCAATCGATCATGGTAGAGAGACCCTTATCGTGAATGGTGTAGGTCATGGGCGCGCCAACCCTTGACCTCTTCATGCGCTGATCGTGATCAAAGGCTCTCCACTCCGGCCCTTGATCGATGAAGTTCTCGTCGATGACGAGACCGCAATCGGAGCAGACAAGCTCGGCTCGCTCGTAGTCGCGCACCAGAGTGTGGCTCCCGCATTCCGGGCACTCCACGGTGAACTTCTCGAACTCGTCTACCTTTTCCTTCTCGCGCTTGAGCCGGGTCCTTTCTTTGAGCTTCTCCGGCTCCACGCGCTCTATCTCTCTCAGCTTCTCAATCTCTTCCACTTGCCATCTCTCCCCGACGCCTCGTCGATATAGAGTTTCTTTCCGACGTGGGCAGCGGCATCTATTCCTCTGTTTGGTCGAACAATGATATACGGATTATTAACAGGGCCGAATATATCGAAAACCTTTCCAACCTTCATTCGTTTCTGGTCCACAACCCAGGAATTTACTCTGGGGGTACTGGTCTCGCTTCCATCGATTTGCTCGCCGCGGACAATCAGTCTATTCGCCACCACATGAAGCGCGGTGCCTAATCTCTTCAACAGGCCACCTCATCTATATAGATATAGAAGTCCTATTTAAGCCTTCCGAAAACATTTTATTTATCGACTATTCCGACTCGGCCTAAAGGTTTATCTGCCATTGCCGGTAACCTGGAGTTAATGTTTGAGCAGCTTCCTACCGTTCCAACCTCACAAGAGCTTCTGGATAAAGCCTTCCGACGCGCCGCCCGCGCAGCAGACAATGAGTCGATGGTGCGAAACGCAGGCAACATAATCTCCGACAATATCTCCAATCTGATCAGGAAATTTCCGTCCTTCGATAACCTGCCGCCGTTTTACCGGGAGATGGCGGACATCATTGTAGGCGTTGATGCCATGAGGATCAGCCTCTCTCGCCTGGACTGGGCGTCAAATCAGGTTAGACTGATCACCCGAGAGTCGATGGGCAAGATGAAGCACTCCCGCACCCAGGACACCATGTCAGTTCGAAAGGCGGCCTTCGGACGCATCTCTTCCGTCATGAGGTCCATCGAAAAAGACCTGCTCTTTCTGAATGATGCCAGAAACATGCTCCGCCAGATGCCGACCATTGATCCGGCGCTGCCGACGGTGCTCATTGCCGGCTACCCCAATGTCGGCAAGTCGAGCTTCATGACCTGCGTGACCGGAGCAAGACCGGAGATCGCCAGCTATCCGTTCACCACCCGCGGCGTTTATGTGGGCCACTTTTATCGGGACGACCTGAAGTATCAGGTGGTAGATACTCCCGGCCTGCTCGATCGCCCCGATGAGGAGAGGAACGATATCGAACGCCAGGCCATGGCGGCGCTGAACCACCTGCCGGGCGTCATCCTATTCATACTGGACCCGAGCGAGCACTGCGGCTATCCCTTGCAGTCCCAGCTTCGTCTGGCGGAGGATATGAAGAGCTGGACAAGGCTTCCCATGCTGGTCGTGGCCAACAAGACCGATATCCAAAGGTACGAGGAAGTGCCGGAGATGTCCACGGAAACAGGCCACGGTGTCAATGAGGTCAAAGAAAAACTGATATCTCTGCTGGCTGCTGAGCGCGCCCGTCTCAAAAACGAAAAAGAAGAACAATCACCTTGAGACGGAATAATCCGCTCAAGACCTAAGACCTCTGCTTGATGAGATATTTCACCAGCGCCGGAGAGAGCTTGGTATCTCTGGAAATGGTGCGCGCAATGTCATTTGCATTCTCTCCGCTGCTCTGCAGAGCATCTATCCTCTCCAGCACCATCTCATCGATGCAGTAGTACTCATCGATGTCCTTTCTGTGGCCCCAAACATCCCCTTCGATCAGCTCCACGCCCTGCATCACCAGGAACATTTCGCTGGCACGAGAGAGGGTTTTGCGGTAGGAGGAAGGCACTTGAACGGCTCGAATCCGGGGGCAGTTCTGCAGGAGCTTGAAGATATCCGTGTTGGCTGCCCTAAATGCCAGATGTATCAGTTGTTCATTCCTGTTCAGACCATCGATCTCCTTCTTGGAACTGACTACCCGAAGCTTCATTGTTTCATCACCATTGGGATACCACAAAACCGCACTACATTTTTCCCACCATTTTCACAAATATAAAGTTATGCAAGATTAAGCAAAATTGCTTGATTAGAGCAATCAAGAAGTTTTGCGTCTAATGATTGCGGTTCTGTGAGATAAGCTCAAAAAGCTGTTTTCGGATGTATTTGAAGAAATATATTACAAAAAGAAATATACAATATTAAAAAAAGCAAAACGA
>JAJRAT010000057.1 GCA_028682845.1 Methanothrix sp.
CTCTTTCGCTTCAGGAGCCTGGCCTGGAAGCCGTGATACTTGGCAAAGCCCTCTGCATCCTTCTGGCTCAGAGTCTGGGAGTCGAAGGAGACCATGTCCTGGGAATAGAGTGCGTCGGGAGACCGGCGTCCCACGGAGATGGCATTTCCGCAGTACAGCTTCATCCTGACCGAGCCGTTCATCCTCTTTTGGGATTGGTCCACGAAGGCATTCAGGTCTGCGTAGAACGGGTCCTCCACGAGGCCCATGTAGGCCATCTCCGACCATGCCTCGTCAACCATGACCTTGAACTTCAGCTCGAACCGGGAGAGCACCAGATGCTCCAGATCCTTGTGTGCCGCCAGGAGAATGGTAGCTGCCGGATGCTCGTAGTTCTCGCGCGCCTTGAGGCCCAGAACCCTGTCCTCGACCATGTCCGTCCTGCCCACGCCGTGCTCACCGCCTATGATGTTGAGCTTCTCGATCAGCTCCACGCCGCCCATGCGAACGCCGTCCAGGGAAACGGGAATGCCTTGTTCAAAACCGATCTCCACAACCTGCGCGGGCCGGTCGCCGCGAGGCGTCTTGGTCCAGCCGTAGATCTCCTCGGGCGGCTCGAAGTAGGGGTCCTCCAGCTTTCCGCCTTCGATGGAGCGAGACCAGATATTCTCGTCGATGGACCAGGGCTTCTCCTTGGTGACGGGCACTTCGATGCCGTGCTCGCGAGCATAGTCGATCTCCCACTCGCGGGCCAGGTCAAGCTCCCTCATGGGCGCGATGACCCGGCAGTCCGTAGCCCGGAAGATGGCCTCAAAGCGCAGTTGGTCGTTGCCGCGTCCCGTACAGCCGTGAGCCAGATTCTTAATGCCTTTCTGCTTTGCGATCTCCACTGCCTTGCTGGCGATGAGCGGCCTTGCTATGGCCGTTCCCAGCACGTATCCTTCATACGAGCCGTTCGCTTTGATGAGCGGGAAGAGACAGGTCTTGACGAACTCCTCCCTGGCGTCAATTGTGTATTGCTCGTCGGCCAACTGCTTGGCCCTGAGGTTCCCGCGCTCGATGTCGGATCGAGGCTGACCGACGTCCACGAGAACTGTAACAACCTTATCAAATCCATAGCGCTCTCTCAGGAGCGGAATGCATACTGATGTATCCAAGCCACCGGAATAGGCCAGTACAACTTCAGACACTAGATTTCACCTTGATCGCCCTTAAGAGGTCCGGTCGATTTAACTCTATCTCTTGCACTCCAATCTCGCGTACTCCCTGTTGCCGGGCTACGTCACGACGTGGCCGATAAATCTTTAACCGCTCGAAAAAGACAACAAACTTAATGACCCAGTTGATCAAGACGGCTGCCCTCAGCGTGGACTTCGACCGTGACCTGCGGGCATTACAGGCGCATGGCGCACTAGCTGCCATGGTCCAGCCCTTTTTCAAGATGGCAAACCAGAGGCTGGCCGACGAGAAGCCCGCCCAGGTCCGGTTGAAGGACATCGTTATCAGCACCTGGCTGCCGCCCATTCCCAGCGGCCCCTTCAAGCGATTGATCATCAATGAGGCGCGAGAAGCCATAGGCCGTCCCGTACCCCAAACGGTCTCCATCGAGGTCACGCGGCAGTGCGGTGCCAGGTGCGACCACTGCCTGATCCGGGAAGGCGAGGGCGAACTCAGTCACGATGAAATCCTGCGCATTATCGACGAAGCCCTGCAGATGGGCACCTGCATCATCACTTTCACCGAGGGCGATCCGCTTTTGCGGGAGGATATCTTTGAACTGATCAGCCACGTCGATCCCGAAAAAGCTGTGGTCAACCTCTTCACGCCGGGCCTGGAGATGACGGTGGAAAAGGCGGTCAAGCTCAGAGAAGCCGGGCTATACAACCTGATAGTGGGCATCTACAGCACCGACCCCGAAGAGCACGACCGGGTGCGCGGCGTTCCGGGCGCATACGCCAAGGCCATCGAAGCCATCAAGATCGCTCTTGATACCGGACTCATGGTCACCATGTCCTGCCACATCAAATCCGGACAGGTCGATCGCATACTGGAGCTTTATGATCTCGCCGCGAAGCTGGGCGTGCAGGAGCTGTCCGTCTGGGAAGGAATGCCGAAAGCCCCGGAGGAGCGGCTCACCCAGATCGAGCGCGAGAAGATAATCGAGATCTACCGCAGGATCAACTCCTCGCCGGTCGGGCCCCGTCTCTTTGCCAACACCTATTTCGAGGGCCAGATGCTGGGCTGCATGGCCGGCAGAAAATGGATGCACATCGGCGTGGACGGCAGCGTTCGAGGCTGCCCGTACCTGAAAGAGAGCATGGCAAATGTCCGCTGCGGGAGCCTGGAGGATGCATGGAAGGCCCTGAGAAGGTCGGGCAAGTTCAATGACTTCATCCGCACCTGCCCGGCCCAGGACCTCTTTATTTGATGGAGCTATTTAGGATGCCAGAGGGCCGTTTTCTCTTTTTTGCAGACTCTCCAGTCGCATCCACTATTCATTTCCTCGCTCACAATTTTTTCGTCTCTTTATTCTTGTTGCAGAAGACTTATAAAGTAAAGGCTTATTAATAATATTCGTAAGATGGCAAATCTGCTCTTCGAGACGGCAGGTCCATTCTCGAATATAAGTTACGGAAAATTATTAGTACAGATATGGGCTATTCTTCCCTTGAGGTAGGACATGGGTTTCTTCAGCGGTTTCAAGCGGAGTCTTGATGCCTGGATCAACAGCATATTTAAAAAGAAGAGGGCTAAGATCGGCCTGTACGGCCCGCCCAATGCCGGAAAGACCACCTTAGCCAACCGAATTGTTCATGACTGGAGCGATGGCGAGAGCTTCGGCAGCGTCTCGCCCATTCCACATGAGACCCGCAGGGCTATGCGAAAGGAGGGCGTGATGATCAATGCCAACGGCTCGAGCATCGAACTTGATATCGTTGACACGCCGGGAATGGCCACGAAGATCGATTTCAAGGAGTTCATGGCCTTCGGGCTCTCCGAACCGGAAGCGAAGAAAAGGGCAAAGGAGGCCACCGAGGGCGTCATCGAGGCCATCAAATGGCTGGACGACCTGGACGGCGTGCTGCTGGTTATGGACTCGACGGAAGACCCCTACACCCAGGTTAATGTGACGGTGATAGGCAACATGGAGGCCAGAAAGCTCCCGCTTCTCATCGTGGCCAATAAGATGGACCTGCCCAACGCCTCGCCGTCCCGCATCAAGGCCGCGTTCCCCCAGCATGCAATGGTGCCGATCTCGGCCTTGGAAGGATCGAATATCGACGACCTCTACGAAGCGATAGCTCACAATTTCGGGTGATCTGATGAGAGAAGTGCAGATGGATCTTGTCTCCGGAGAGAAGCTGGAGAACATGACCTCGATGGAGAAGATCAGGCTAATTCTTGACAAGGTCAAAACAGGCCGCATTGTGGTCTTGGAGAGCGGGCTCACTCCGGATGAAGAGGTGCGTCTGATAGAGATGACCATGACCGAGATTCGGGTGGACGAGTTCTCCGGAATTGAGATCGAGAGCTATCCATCCAAGAAAGAAGGGTCTCTCTTCGACAGACTCTTCGGCAGAAACATCAAGGGCAGGCTGACCGTCATCGGCCCGGCCAACCAGCTGCGCACCATTGAGAAGGATAAGTACCAGATCAGCACCAAGGTCTCCGTGGGAGACTGAAGGCCGGAGAAAAGATGCCTCATATCTGCACTCGCTGCAATAACGTCTTCGAGTCCGGCGAAGATATCCTGAAGGGCTGTCCCGTCTGCGGCTGGAAGAAGTTCATGTTCGTGCGAAAGAAGCC
>JAJRAT010000203.1 GCA_028682845.1 Methanothrix sp.
AAAATCCGTAAATCGTCTTCTGACTCGTGTATTGAAGCTATCGTTCTTGATGATATTAGCAAGATTATATTAACCAGGACCAAAACACGAATCAGTAGGTTGGTGACAATGCGGTCGGATGTGAAGCTGTTCATCCTTTCTATGGGGCAGGAAAGGGACGACAAGCCACAGATTGCGCCGGATAAACAGTATATTTCGGAAAATGAAAAATCTGCAGCTCATTTGTTGCAGATCTCTCAAAAGGTCTCAGACCGTTTGGACTGACTTCTGCCGACTCCTGATGACTTTTGGTCTGCCCTTTTTGGTGACTCTCGCCAACTCTCGGCCTGCTCTTTTTCTGGCCTTTCTTCACAGCTTCCTGCCTGCTGCTTTTTGTTTTTCCAATTCAAGGCATCGCTGACACGATTGCTATCCCAGGTCACTTCTTTTTCGCTGCAGAGCGTCTTGAGGCGCTTGCCGCAGCCGATGGGCGTGCCGGTATCAGGCATTTTCTGCCGTTTCCAATCAAATCTCCGCGACGGGCCTCCTCTAAGCCTTCTTTGACCAGGTCATAGTTCTTGGGATCGCGGTACTGCAAAATCGCTCTCTGGATTTTCTTCTCCCTTCCTTTCGGCACATGAACGCACTCCAAAGTGAACGGATTAAGCCCGGTGTAGTACATAGCCGTCGAGACCGTCATGGGTGTGGGAGTGAAGTCCTGCACCTGTTCGGTGTACATGTGATTGTCCCTCAGGTATTCGGCCAGCTCGATCATATCCCGGATTGTGCAACCGGGATGGCCGGACATGAGGTAGGGCAGTAGGTACTGCTCCTTGCCGATCTCCTTTGAAACATCCCTGAACCGCTCCCGGAAGGCATCTAAAACCTCTTTGGGCGGCTTATTCATGCATTCCGTCACGCCGGGCGAGATATGCTCCGGCGCGATCTTCAAGTGGCCGGAGACATGGTGCCGGCACAGGTCATGCAGGTAATTCGATGATTTGGAATCGGCTACTATCAGGTCGTGCCGAATCCCCGAGCCGATGAAGACCCGGCGAACGCCGGGAATGCTGCGCAGACGGCGCAGCAACTCCACCTGGCGGGAGTGGTCCATGTCAAGGCTGGGGCACTGTGAGGAGCAGAGCTTGTCCGGGCACGCACCGCCCTTCCAGCGGGCACAGGTCATGCCGTACATATTGGCCGTCGGGCCGCCGACATCCTGAATGATGCCCTTGAAGCCGCGCATCTTTGTCAGTAGCGTTGCCTCTCGCACAATGGATTCAATGCTCCTGCTCTGCACGATCCTTCCCTGGTGATGGGTAAGGGCGCAAAAGGAGCATGATCCGAAGCATCCCCTGTGGCTGGTGATGGAGAAGCGCACCGGCTCTAAGGCGGGAATGCTCTCCCCCCGGTAGGCCGGGTGGGCCTCGCGCCGGAAGGGCAACTCGTAGATGCCGTCCAGCTCTGCACCTGTCAGCGGTCGGGCGGGCCTGTTCTGGATGATGACCGTCTTGGGGTGCGGCTGGACCACGGCCCGCCCGTGAAAAGGATCTTGCTCTCCGTAGTGCTGAGCGAATGCCTGTGCGTATTTTTTCCTGTCGGCGGACACGTCCGAGAAGCCGGGGATGATCAGGCAATCCGATAGCTGCGGGGCAGTCTTCCAGCGGCTTACCTCATCTTTCACCGCCGTCCCTGCGACATCCCGGATCTCGTTTGCCTTCTCGCCCTTTTCCAGTCGCAGAGCCACTTCCTTGAGTGGATTCTCACCCATGCCGAAGATCAGCAGGTCGCCGGGCGCATCCGCCAGGATGGATTGGCGCACCGAGTCCGACCAGTAGTCGTAGTGGGCGAACCGGCGAAGGCTCGCTTCGATTCCGCCTAAAATGAGAGGCACGCCGGGAAAGAGGGCACGGACCTTGTTGGCATAAACAATCAATGCTCGATCCGGTCGGCGCAGAACACCTCCGGGGGAGTAGACATCCGAGCTTCGCCGCTTCAAATTCGGGGTGAGATTGTTCACCATGGAGTCGACGTTTCCGGAGGTTATGCCGAAGAAGAGCCTCGGCCTTCCCAGCCTCAGAAAATCCTCGTCTCTCTTCCAATCCGGCTGGGCGATGATGCCCACCGAGAATCCCGTCTCCCAGAGCACCCGCCCGATCAGAGCCGGGCCGAAGGATGGATGGTCGATGTAGGCATCTCCGCTGACAAGGATCACATCAAGCTGCTCTATCCCCAGGCTCTTGCATTCCTGCAGGGACATGGGCAGGAATGCAGGCTGTTTTATCATCTACTACAGACAAGCTTCCCAGGCATCATAAAGCCTTCCAAAGACCGGGTTGGCGGCGTGGGGCCTGGACTGGCCAAAGCTTGCCGACACTTTTTGGGCAAGTTTAAAAATCATGAACTTCATAGTAGTATGCAGGGAGAGGCAATGAAGAGCATCGGATCAATTTGGGCATATCTGGCCCTGCTGGTGACAGCGGCCTTTATTGTCACGGCGACTGCAGAAGCGAGCACGATAAGCGTCGGACCGGGCCAGAGCATTCAGGCAGCGGTGAATGCTGCAAGCGCCGGAGATCGAATTGAGGTTGAGGGCGGGTCATATCGCGAGAGCCTGAACATAACAAAGCCGGTCGTCCTGGCGGGCAAAGGATTACCGCTCCTGGATTCCGGATCGATCGGCCCTGCCTTAGCGCTTCGGGCCGACGGAATCGTTGTGTCGGGATTTGATATCCGGTCCACGCGCCAAACCGGAATTCGCGTCCTCTCCCATAATAACGTCATACGCAATAATACCATCCGGGGCTGCCTGGACGGAGTCCGCCTGGAACACTCCAGCAGAAATTCGATAGTGGAGAATGATATCAACAATAACACAAACGGCATCAACCTCGTATACTCGAACCGGAATGCGATAGACAACAACAGCATCCGGGACAACAACATCAATGAAGAGAGCGATTGCGGCATCTTCCTGGCGTATTCCGGGGAGAATGCCATTCGGTACAACAATCTCTCGGAGAACGGGGATTGCTCCATCTCCCTCCGTGCCAGTTGCAGCAATACAATTTTAGGAAATGTCGCCAGCAACAACGACTGGTACGGCATATCTCTCGAAGACGGCAGCGACGGCAATTCTCTGGCCGAAAATATTCTTCGCGAGAATAAGGCATCGGGAGCATACCTGGACAGCTCTCGAAAGAATCTCCTGATTAAAAATGCCGCCTCGGATAACTCCAACGGCATCAGCCTCGACTATGACAGCAATGACAATGTTCTGGCGGGCAATAATGTCTCAAACAACCAAAAAGGGCTTCATATCGCCAATCACAGCAGCAATAACACCCTCCGGGATAACACGGCAATGAAAAACGGCTACGGAATTTATCTGACCTTCTCCGCCGGCTGGAATCTCATCTTCGGCAATCATCTCATCGATAACGGCTGCAACGCTTACGATAAAGGTCTCACCAACAACTGGGATAACGGGACCATCGGCAACTATTATAGCGACCTTGGAAAGATTTTTTACGTGCCGGGCGGGCCGAGCGTGGACAGATATCCGCGAGCCGAGGCATCTTGAATCCTCCAAATCTTGTTTTGTCCAACTCTTAAAACCCGAAAAATAAGCCGCGCAAAGCAAAAATAAAATAGTGCAGCCGATCATCTCGGCTGGCTTCGAGAGTCTGCGAACTTGTTCAGAGCCGCAGGCAGGATGAAGGTCGCTAGGCCAAATATGACGATGGCTAATATCTGGTCGGTTAGTGAGGTCACCTCCGATCACCTCCGAAAGACAAAAATGCA
>JAJRAT010000045.1 GCA_028682845.1 Methanothrix sp.
GGATTGATTTGATTCGTGGATTGATTTGGTTCATGAATGGATTCGAGTTTTATTGAACCGATTTGGAATCGATAGAAGAGGAGCGCCCCAGCCGAGCCGCGAATCTTGTGCAGCGGCCAATGGCAGATTGGCTGGAGCGTGTTTTTTCATCTCATTCAGACTATGGCAAGTGAGCGCAGCAAGAGCGATAAGGTAAAGGAGGCTTGCACTTCTCGCCCACATTCCTGACATTATAGTACATAGTAATAAATCTTTTGCTAATCGTATTAAGCAAAATCCATTTTGGATTCAGGCTATTTTATTCATATATTCCATAGCATTTAAAACATGGATGTATCTGGATTTGTATGTTATGCTCTGATTTCCGCCCTTTATTCTTGAATGGATTTAATCTACGCTTAATGCTACGATAATTTGAATAATTAATATTAATACCTACGCCTCTGTTCCTGATACATGTGCTTTTATGTATAGCTCACCAAAGCTACTGACACTCTCGAAGGGCAGCTATGGCTTTCAGGTCATGGGATTGCAGCCGATATCAGGCTATTTCGGTCAACGGCATAGATCAGTAAAACACGAAGTAATTAACAAATCAGGTTCCTGAACAGAAAATAAATAACTGCTAATTAGTAGCAATCAAACCGAAATACTTATTAAATTACGAAGAAAAAGGATCGCACAGGTTTCGATGAAGAATCTCCCATTTAGCGGAGATCCATAGGTCTCCGTATCACGCGGAAAAACCGCTGCAAAAAACAGTTCCATAAATCAGTTCCATAAAAACCGTTTCAGGAGGATTTAATTTGGTAAAGATCAGCATCCAGGGTCTCACATTCAGTTATAATAGCCACAAGATCCTCGATGATCTCGACGTCGCCGTAGCCGATTCCGAGGTCTTGAGCCTGGTGGGGCCCAATGGTTCCGGTAAAACCACACTCATCAAATGCATCGACCGCATTCTCAAGCCCAAGGGAAGCATCCTCCTGGACGGAAAAGAGATAGAGAGCATGAGCCGCCAGGATGTCGCGAAGCTCATCGGCTATGTGCCCCAATCCAGCTCCACTCCCCTGGCCACTACCGTCTTCGATACGGTGCTCATGGGACGCAGGCCGCACATCAGTTGGAGAGTATCGGATTCAGACCTCGATAAGGTCGCGGATGTCCTTGAGCGGCTGCACCTGGAAGACCTGGCCATGAGGGATTTTGCCCAGCTCTCCGGCGGCCAGAAGCAAAAAGTGCTCATTGCGCGAGCCCTGGCCCAGGAGCCGGCTGTCCTGCTTTTGGATGAGCCGACCTCAAATCTGGACATGCGGCACCAGCTCGAAGTGATGGAGACCATCAGCAGCCTGGTCAAGGAGAAGAGGATCTCCGCCGTGATGGCCATACACGATCTCAATTTGGCCGCCCGTTTCTCGGACAAACTGGTGATGCTCAAAAATGGCCAGGTCTGGGGGGCAGGCGAGCCGAAAGCTCTCCTCAACGAGGCCAATATCTGCAAGGTTTACGGCATCGAGGCCGTGGTCATGAATGCCCTGGGAAGGCCGTACATCGTGCCGCTGCGTTCCCTTAACGGCGGGGACGGAGGAGTCGCATGCGACTAGCTTCTCTGACCTGGGCCAGCGATATGGCTCTGCTCCTCGGGGCTGCCGAAGAGACCAAGATCGAGCTGGCCGCATGGTGCGTCTCGGAGCTGAATGAGGACAACATCGAGGACTGCATCCAGTCTCTGAACAGCGCCGAAGCCGTGCTGCTCCATCCCTGCCAGCAGGACTGCCTCTTTGACCGCGTGGTGGAGAAGATCGACAAACGGCTGCCTGTAATTTCCTTCGGCCTCGATCCGGCTCTGTGGTCGTTCTCGAATGTCTCTGCCAAGATCGTCTCCGCAGTAAACGCCTACATCGTCTACGGCGGACCGGAAAATACCGCTAACATGCTTCGCTACATCGGCAAGGAGGCTTTGGGGCACGACTACGATTACAAACCGCCCCAGGAGAGCCTCTGGCAGGGATTCTACCATCCCGATGCGCCCGACGCTTTTGCCACTGCAAAGGATTATTTGCAGTGGTACGATTCGCGGCGGTGCGTAAAGATGCATGAGCACTGTGTCGGCATCCTGTTCTTCCGCACCTACTGGGCCAACGGCGATCTGGCCGTTGTGGACAGCCTCATCCGGGAGCTGGAGAAGGATGTCGATGTCCTGCCCGCTTTTTGCTTCGGCCTGGGGGACAGGGATCTTGGAGCCATGTCCAGCGGCGAGGTCGTGGAAGAATATTTCACGGGCAATGTGGACGCAGTCATAAATTTGCAGTCCATCTTCCATGCCGGAAGTGTGGAGAAGTCCGCGCTGGCCCTCAAGAAGCTGGATGTTCCCGTGTTTCATCCTCTCACCGTTTACCACAAGAGCGAAGAGGAGTGGATGGACGACATTCACGGCCTCAGCAGCTCCGAGGTGGGCTGGTCCGTGGCCCTGCCGGAGTTCGAGGGCCTGATCGAACCGATTCTGATGGGCGCATCGTCCTGGCAGGAGATGGGCGAGACGGAGTTTGAGCGGCACACCGGCATCGAGGATAGAGTCCAGAAGGTCGCCCGCCGCGTCAAGAGATGGATACGCCTGGCCAAGACTCCCGCCCCGGAGCGAAAGGTCGCATTCATCCTGCACAACAATCCCTGCGCCTCGGCGGAAGCCACCGTCGGTTCGGGCGCTCACCTGGACACGCTGGAAAGCGTATCGCAAATCCTGAAAAGCATGAAAGACGCGGGCTACCAAATAGATGATGCGCCCTCCGACGGCAAAGAGCTTATTACTACCATCATGGACCGAAAGGCGATCTCCGAGTTTCGCTGGACGCCCGTCGAGGAGATTGTGAGCAAAGGCGGAGCCCTGGCCATGATGGGCAAAGAGGAATACGAATCCTGGTTCGACGAACTGCCGGAATCGGCAAGGAAGAAGGTCTGCGATGCCTGGGGAATGCCGCCGGGCGAAGAGAGGGACGGCGTTCCCCCCTCGATGGTCCACAACGGCAAGATGGTGATCACCGGCGTCCAGTTCGGCAATGTCATCGTCTGCGTCCAGCCCAAGCGGGGCTGTGCCGGAGCCCGCTGCGACGGCCAGGTCTGCCGCATTCTGCACGACCCCGAGGTGCCGCCCCCCCACCAGTATCTTGCCACCTATCACTGGATCGAGGAGATCTTTGGGGCGGATGTCATGGTGCACGTGGGAACACACGGAAACATGGAATTTCTGCCCGGCAAGTCCGTCGGCCTGTCGGGAGCCTGCTTCCCGGATATCGCCGTGGGAGACATTCCCTACCTTTACATCTACAACTCCGACAACCCGCCCGAAGGCGCGGTGGCCAAGAGGCGTAGCTATGCCGTGATCATCGACCACATGCAGACGGTCATGACCGGCTCCGGGCTTTACGGGGACTTAAAAGAGCTGGAGGACAATATCGCCGCCTACAACCAGAGCATGGCCTTCGAAAAGGGGAGGGCTCATGCTCTGGAGCACGTTATCTTCGACCTGCTCAAGAAGACCAATCTGGCCGAGGAGATGAAGCTGGATCGATTGATCGAAGATGGCACATCCTTCGATAAGATCCTGGAAAAAGCGCACGGCAAGATCTCGGAGATGTACACCACCCAGATTCCGGACGGCATGCACATCTTCGGACAGGTTCCCGAGGGCGAGAAGCGCGTGGACCTTATCAACGCCATCCTGCGCTTCGACTCGGAGAC
>JAJRAT010000172.1 GCA_028682845.1 Methanothrix sp.
GATTGATCTCTGATTGATCTCTGATTGATCTCCGAATGAAATGTCAGTTTGATTCAGGCAAGCGGACCTTTCCAGTTCTGTCCTTAATAAATAAACAATACATTGTTATATCGCCACTGCAAATTGCTCTATAATGAACAAGATCCACACCACTTGTGTCTACTGCGGCTGCGGTTGCGGCCTCATCCTGCACGAGGAGGATGGTCGCATCCTGGGTGCATCACCGTCGCCATTGCACCCTATGTCTAAAGGAAGGCTCTGCATCAAAGGCTGGCTGGCAGGGGAGTTCGTGGGCCATCCCGATAGGCTCCGAAACGTCCTCATCAGAGATGACGAGAGGTTTGTAAAGGCCACTTGGCAAGAGGCTTTGACCCTGGTGGCCTGCCGATTTAAAGATCTGCGCGACTCTTGCGGGCCGCAGTCCCTTGGGGTCCTGACATCCGCCAAGGGCACCAACGAGGAGAACTACCTGCTGATGAAACTGGCTCGCGCTGCGCTCAGGACGAATAATGTGGATCACGTGGCTCGCCTCTGTCATGCCCCCACAGTTGCCGGCCTCAGCTTCGCTTTCGGCAGTGGTGCCATGACGACATCAATTCGCAGCCTGGGCCTATCAGATGTCATTTTAATTGTCGGATCAAACACTGCAGAACAGCATCCTCTCGTCGCTTCCTACATATTGGAGGCTAAGGATGCCGGCGCTAAGCTCATCGTAGCCGATCCCAGAAGTACGCAGATGGCAAAACTCGCCGATCTGCACCTGACCCCAAAATCTGGAACGGACACTGCCTGGATCAACGCTCTGATTAATATAATAATCGAAGAAGGACTTGTAGACCAGGATTTTATTGACTCCAGAACCGAGGGCTTCGAGTCTGTTCGCCAGGCAGCAGCAAAATACACTCCGGAAGTTGCCGAGCGAATCTCAGGTATTGCGGCCAGGAACGTCAGAGAGGCAGCCATCATCTATGGCTCTGCCCATCGGGCATCAATCATCTACGCCATGGGCATAACTCAGCATCTGGCCGGAACGGATAATGTTCAAGCCCTGGCCAACTTGGTGCTGGCCACTGGAAACGTGGGCCGGGAGGGTACGGGTTTATGTCCTCTGCGAGGGCACCAGAACGTGCAGGGCGCGTGCGATATGGGCGCTCTGCCCAATGTATTCTGCGGCTATCAGAATGTGGCCGATAAAGCAATAAGAGAGAAGTTTGAGCGGGCCTGGCGTGCAGAGCTTGTCGAGAGTCCGGGGCTCACCGCTATTGAGATGATGGATGCGGCCATTGAAGGCAGACTGAAGGGCCTCATCATTGTGGGCGAGAATCCCATGATGAGCTTCCCGGATAGGAATAGAATCGAGAAGGCGTTGAAGTCTCTGGATTTTCTTGTGGTCTCGGACATATTTCCTACGGAGACCACGAAGCTCGCCCATGTAATCTTGCCCGCCGCCTCCTTTGCCGAGAAGGACGGCACATTTACCAGCACCGAAAGAAGAGTGCAAAGGATTCGTCGAGTTGTTGATCCTCCGGGGGATGCTCTGGCAGAGCGGCAATGGATCACAGAGCTGATGTGCAAATTGGGTGTTCCTGCAAATTACGCTTCTGCGGCGGATATTATGCAGGAGATTGCCTCGCTCGCGCCTCAATACGGAGGAATTGGCTACGATCGCCTGGGAATCAAGGGACTGCAATGGCCCTGCCCCACCCGTGATCATCCGGGAACGGAGATTTTGCATTCCGAAAAGTTTTCCATTGGCCGGGCCCGTTTTCGTCCCGTGGAGTACCTGCCTCCCTGCGAGGTTACGGATGATGACTATCCACTGCTGCTGACGACAGGTCGAAGTCAATACCACTTTCATTCCGGGACTATGACCAGGCGCACGTCTCTGCTGGACCGCGAGGTCCCCCTTCCTTTTGTGGAAATAAACCCGGATGACGCAGGGATAAATAAAATTCGCAATGGACAGATTGTATCAGTAGAGACCCGCCGGGGTAGCATAAACCTCGAGGTTCGAGTAACACCCGATGTACTCAAAGGTCACATCTTCGTGCCTTTTCACTTCGAAGAAGCCCCGGCCAACATCCTGACATTGCAGGCTCTTGATCCCAAATCCAAGATTCCGGAGTTCAAGGTCTCAGCGGCGAGGATTAAGGTGAGACAGCCATGATAGCCCTGCTTCCTAAAAGTCGGTTAGAATCCCTTTTGACCAGGCTGAGCGATCGCTTTGAAATCATCGCGCCGGTTTCGATAGAAGGCGAAACATGTTTCGTATCCTGGAGCGGCCAGCCTCTAGCCTTGACTGAGAATCCGCTTATTCCGCCTACAGAGTTCCTGCTCCCGAATAGAGAAGTACTATTCAAATACATCCAAGAGAGCGGCAGGTACACCTTCGAGCAGCCAACGGCAAAGCCAAGGCTGATCTTTGGTGTCCGGCCCTGTGACCTGAGAGCCATCTTCGTTCTTGACAGGATCTTCAGAGCCGATCCACCGGATCATCAATATCTGGAGAGGCGAAAATTGGCATTCCTGGTCGCTTTGAACTGCCTGCAACCTGCAGAGCAGTGCTTTTGCTCTTCTTTGGATTCGGGTCCTGAGGCAAGCGAGGGCTTCGGCCTGCTCTTTACGGAACTGGAAGACGGCTTCCTTGTGGAGGCCGTATCGCCTGAGGGCATTTCGATCCTCAAGGACAACTCGGATCTCTTCTTGAAGGCAGAGGATGAACACGAGGCGGAGAAGCGAAAGCTCATGAAAACCGCCAGGGAGATGAAGAGACCTGAAAGGACGCAGGAGCGGATTAAAGAGGCCATAAAAAATGCTGATTGGGAGGCACTGGGCCGGCATTGCCTGAGCTGCGGAGGTTGCACTTTTGTCTGTCCCGTCTGCCATTGCTTTAATATCCAGGATCTGGGCGTCCCGGATGGAGAACGGTTGCGCTGCCGGGATACGTGCCTTCTTTCGGGCTTCACCCGAATGGCGGGCGGCAATCCCAGAAGGACGCAAGGGGAGAGGATGCATAACTGGTACATGGACAAATTCTTCTTCATCCCTGAAAATACCGGTTTATTGGGATGTGTGGGTTGCGGACGCTGCAGCAAGGTCTGCTTCGCCGGAAAGGACCGCTGGACGCTGGAGGCAAGAAAATGAATGAATATGTGCCCATGCAAGCCGAGATCATAGACATGGATCGGGAGTCTCCCAATACCTATCTCATCTCCCTGGAATTCCTGGAAAAGGACATGGAACTGCGATATAAGCCCGGCCAGTTCGTTATGGTGTCCGTCTTTGGTCTGGGGGAGTGCCCGATATCCATAGCATCTTCTCCGACCAGACGGACACTGCAGCTATGCATCCGCAGAGCGGGACGGATCACCAACGGCATTATGGACAGTCGTATTGGCGATATCCTGGGAATTCGAGGTCCATACGGGAACGGCTTTCCCCTGGAGAAGATGAAGAAGGACATTCTGATAGCCGGAGGCGGTTCGGGCTTTGCAACTCTTCGATCTCTGATCAATTATATTTCGGACAAGAGGGAGGATTTCGGAGAGGTGGCGGTAGTCTACGGAGCCAGGACCAAGCAGGACCTGTATTTCATGCAGGAGTACAGGAACTGGCAACTGGATGGCATCGAAGTGGCCGTAACTGTGGATATTGGAGACGAGTCCTGGAAAGGAAACGTGGGTTTGGTTACAAATCTCATAGACGAACTGCATATCCCTCCGGGATCTTCTGC
>JAJRAT010000154.1 GCA_028682845.1 Methanothrix sp.
CGCCGCTCAAATTCGCAAGGCCGCTTGGAAGCACTCAGACGACGCCGGGAACGGCTGGCACATCATCACAGATAGCGGAAATGGTAGGTCTAACCTGGGAGAGCAATCCCTTCCGTGTAGCTTTGATCAAGCCGGATGGTACCGTTCTCGATTCGCAGAGCGACAGCCGGAACATCAAGCACGTTACCGGCTCGAACTATGACTACTACTTCCTCAGAAATCAGGCCGGAGGCTACTGGACGGTTCAGATCAGTCCGATTAATCCGGCAGCAAGCGGAGAAGGATTTTCACTGATCACGGGAACTGTTGGTGGAGTGGCAAGCAGCACGCCGTGAGGCGGATTTTGAAGCGAGGGTGAAAAAGGTCGCCATGACGATTATTGAATGTCGATTTGGCGGCAAGGAATGAATTATTTGGGCGGATCTATGATGAGACGATCTGAGGCTTGATCGCCTCATCTTATCCCTTGTGCTAAGCCAAGCCCCAATTTTTGGGGCTCAATCTCAACCTATCGGCGGGATTTGCGGTTTTGGACAATATTTTGCCCAAAATTCTATCTCAAATTTCTATTTTAAAAACCTCCACCAGCGAATCCCTGGCCATCTTCATGACTTCCGTGGGACAGGTCTTGTAGGCTTTCTGCAGGTGCTCCACCGCTCGAACGTCGCCGATCTCTCCCAGGCTCCAGGCCGCCCAGGCTCGGATCTCCTCGTCATCCTGGCCGAACATGATCTCCACCAGCCTGTCCAGGGCATTGCTGTGGCCGATCTCGCCAAGAGCCGTCGTTGCCGTGTAGCGAACGTTCCAGTCCTCGTCCTGGAGGGCTTCCAGCGCCAGGGCGCAGGCTCTCTCGCCCTTGATCTTTCCCAGTGACTTGAGGGCTTCGGTGCGCACGGCAGGATCGGCGTCCCGAAGCAAGCGGGCTAAAGAGTCCAGGGCCTCGTCGCAGGCAAACTCGGCCATAAATGCGGCTGTCCGGCGTCTGACTTCTGTGTCCTCGTCCTCTAGAAGGCGGGCCGCTTCATCCAGCGACTCGCGGTGCCCGATCTTTGCGAGACCCGTCACAGCCAGCCCGCGAACCTCAGGCTCCGGGTGGCTGAGCAGGGAACGCAGCTCATCTGCAGCCCGCAGGCTTCGAAGCGCCACCGCAGCTCGCAGGCGCACATCTTTGGAGCTGTCGTTCTTCATGGCCAGTACCAGCGCAGGCGCGGCCTCGCGGCTGCCCACTGCCTCCAGAGCGGCGGCGCTCCATTCGCGAACCACATGATCCGGATCATTGAGGAGAGCCCGGCATAATGGCTCCACCGCTCGCTGGCTCCCGATCTTTCCCAGGATCCAGGCGGATTTGTACCGGAGGTCCGAGAACTCGCCCGCTTCCAGGGCCTTGGCAACCGGATCGATAGCTGTCTCCCCCAGATTCGCCAGAGCCCAGGCGGCTTTCTGGCGTTCGAAGTAGTCATCGCTCTGGCCGAGCAATTTGATCAGTTCAAGGGCCTTGTCCATGACGGATTAATCGGTCCGCCGTCTTTTAAGCTTTGCTGATATCAGGCATTAGATTTATGATCCTCAGAAATTCAACCCTGGAAAGAGAGTGATTAGTTGCAGATACCAAGCATTCTTGCACTGACAAAACGCCCACCGATCTATGAAAAAGGAACTGCGAGCATGTGGGAGGACGAGCACATCTCTCAGTATCTGCTTATGGCGCATCTGAGCCAGGAAACGGATTCTGCAAGCCGAAAGAGATCGACAATCATCAAAACAATCGATTGGATAGAAACCATCCTGAGAAAAAAAGGCGCGACAATACTTGATCTCGGATGCGGTCCGGGATTATACAGCGAGGTCCTGGCCGAAAGAGGGCATGAAGTTACCGGGATTGATTTTTCCAGGCGTTCTGTGGATTATGCCAAAAGAGAGGCGAAGAAGAAAGACTTGCACATTGAATATATTTATGCGAATTATCTGGATGATCTGCCTGAAGCTTTCCGGAACAGGTTTGACCTTGCAATGATGATCTTTTGCGATTTCGATGTTCTGGTTCCAAATGATCGAGCAGTCATGCTCAAGAATGTCTTGAGCGCCCTCAAGCCGGGCGGACTGTTCATCTTCGACACCCTGAATACCAAAGCGCCGGAAAAGATGAATCATATCGGCAAATCCTGGGAGTTGGAGGAGACGGGATTTTGGAAGAGAGAACCGTATCTTGCCCTCTCGGAGACATTCGATTATCCTGAGGCTAAGGTCATTCTTCAACAGCACATCGTAATCTTCGAGCCTCATCAACTCTCCGAATCGAATCAGCTCTCCAAATCGGAGCAACTCTCCGAATCGGAGCAATACCGCGTCTACCGTTTCTGGAACCATTATTACAGCACTGATACTCTGGAACAGATTCTAAGCGCTTGCGGCTTTTCCGAGATAGAAAATCATGATAATCTGCTTCCCGAAGATGGACTTGGAAGCAGAGAGATGGTTACATTCTATTCTGCAATATAACCGCAGCAGAAATTATGAAATGGCAGAGAATCAAGGCGGACGGGTCCCGAGAGATAGCGTCAGATGATGATCTGGCAAATAGAGTTAAATCTCTTGGCGGATCATACATAAGAATGGAAAAAATAGTCGCAGGGAATAGGTCAGGCTAGCGCGATCAGACGGGATACGCCATTTTGATCAGAGCAATCAAAGAAGACAAGCGACAAGAATCGGCAAAAAACAAGGGATAAATATGGGATACCTCTTCGGACCTGTGCTGTCTCGCCGCCTTGGCCTCTCCATGGGCGTTGACCTGCTGAAGTACAAGACGTGCAACCTTGACTGCATCTACTGCGAGCTGGGCAGAACGACCTCTCTCACCTCATGCCGCAGTCGCTTCGTGCCGCCTGAGAAGGTTTTGAAGGAGATCGCAAATCGGCGGGACGAGCCCTTCGACCACCTTACGTTTGCAGGGTCCGGCGAGCCCACGCTGAGTTCGGACCTGGGCGATGTGGTGCGCCGGGCAAAAGAGCTGGTCGACTCTCCCGTGGCCGTGATTACCAACAGCACTCTTTTCACCAGCCCGCAAGTCCGAAAGGAGGTAGCCGCCGCCGATGTGGTCCTGCCGTCGCTGGATGCGGCCAGCAGAGATGCCTTTTATGCCATCAACCGACCGGCACCGAATCTCAAGATCGACGAGATCGTGCAGGGCTTGAAGGACTTCAGGAAGGAATTTTCCGGCGAGATATGGCTTGAGGTCATGCTGGTGAAAGACATCAACGACCACGACGCAGAGATGATTGCGAGAGCTGCTGAGTCTACTCAACCGGACCGCATCCAGCTCAACACCGTGGTCCGCCCGCCTGCCGAGCCGGTCGAGCCCCTCACCGAGGAGGAGATGCAAAGAATGCTGGAGATCTTTCCGGGCGCGGAATTGATTCCCGATTGGGACTGGAGCGTGCCGGAGAGGACAGGCTGCCGGCTGACAGAGCTGCTATCCCGCAGGCCCTGCACGCTGGAAGAGATCTGCGCGTTGCTGGGAATAGAGAGCAGCGATGCCATAAAATACTGCAAGATCATGGAGCGCGACGGCCAGATTTCCAGAAGGCTGCATGGCGGCAAGCTTTATTTTCATGCAGATGGCAGCGAAGTCTGAAAACGAATGATCGATCAAGCATTTCAGATA
>JAJRAT010000109.1 GCA_028682845.1 Methanothrix sp.
GAATATTTTTGCCAGGGCAGGGTTTACATATTCAAAACGCCAGCCTTCGCCTGTTACCAAAACACCCTGGCCGACGGCGTTCAGGATAGCATCAAAATCCAATTCGGATTTAAAATTCGACTCGGAAATTATAGACTCATTGTTTGCATTATTATTTTCTTTAATATCCTGCTCATTTTCACCCTTTATTTGTTTCATTTGTTTTCGGCCTCTTGCCCTAAAACAAGTCTCACCCTGCTCACTTGAATGTTCTATTATTATCGTTAGTGTAGTTAAAACTTTCTGAAGGATATTGCGATATAACCATTTTAATTTTCTGATTTATTTACATGCAGGTTATCCCGCATAGAGAAATCTCACGTCAGTATTATCCTAAGTGCAATATTTTTGATTTGCTGCCCCGGAAAATAATTAAAATTAAATCTGGTGCCGCTAAATTTGCAGGTGATGGAAACCATCTGCAAAGCAGATCGGCGAAATCCGGGGAAAGCTGCAACCGGAAAAAAGATGGCTCGAACAGAGCCGAGCCGTTTGTTATCGTTACTGGGGCTGCTTTAAAGTAGCCCCTGGTCCTTCAGCTCTTCCTTGGCCAGTTCCTGGTGCTTCTTTTCCAGGAAGCTGTAGACGTTGCCGTGCGGCGCTCCGTCCAGCAGCATCTCGATGGCCGTGCGGGCCACACGGATCTGTTCAGGATAGCCGAGGATTGCCACCGTCTTGCCGAAGACGGATACCTTCGAGCCGGAGAGCCGCTCCATGATCTCGCGAGACCTTCCGTCCTTGCCGATGATGCGCCCCTTGATGCGCTCCATATCGCTCTTGGTGTTTGTTATCTTGGAGAGATCCAGCACATCGAGCATAACCAGGTCGTCATCAAGAATGATCAACGCCCTTTCCGGCGAGAATCCTCTGCCGATAGCCTTTACCAGATCCATGACTCTCAGAGCCTGCAAGGGATCTTCAGCGGATGAGACGGAGATGGAACCTGTCTCGCTGTCTATTTCAATGGTGGTCTTGGTCTTCTCTTCGATGTAGTGTTTCATGGACCCGCCCGGGCCCACCAGCACGCCAACTCGTTCCTCTGGGATCTTGACATCCATTTTAATCAGTCTCCTTCATTCCGTCCCTTTATGTCGATCGGCTTTCTCTTGATCTGCCTTCTCTTTGTCACTGCGAAGCCTCGCCCAGATCTCTTCCTCCGATCCTATGGCATACTTCTTGCGGAAGAAATGGGTGAGGTTCACGATATCGCGTTCTAAGAATTTTCGGACCATGGGATGGTCCAGGGTAACCGATTGCCCCATATCTATTATTACCGGCTCTCCGTCATCGTAGAGGATATTGAACTCGCTCAGATCGGCATGCACCAATCCGGCGCGGTTGTAGAGCACGGAAATGTATTCTACGAGCTTGTCAAAGACTCGCTTCGCTTCATCATTATTCAGTTCGACATCCTTCAGCATCGGTGCCGGTTGGCCCTCTTTTCCCACCAGATCCATGACCAGGATGTTCCCTCGCATGGCGATGGGGTGAGGCACGCGCACGCCCGCCTCTTCGGCGCGAGAAAGATTGCGAAACTCCTTCTTGGTCCAGGCGGAGACGATGGCACTCTTGGTGCCCCTCACATTCCCAAACCTGGGATCGCCGTGCATGTAGTCCTGCATGGCATTGAAGTTGCTCGTAGATATGCGGTAGATCTTCAGGGCCAGCTCCCTTTCGCCGACGATCGCCTTGAAGATGTTCGCTTCCTTGCCGGTGCAGACCGAGCCGCCCAACGCGTCGATCACGCCCTTGCTGGCAAGACTGTAAAGGTCCATGAGGGTGCGCTTATCAAAGACGGCCTCCTGGACAGCTCTATCATCAGAGTCTTTTATCCTGGTGCGAAGAACATCGATCTTGGTATCGAAGTTCTCGTCCTGGGAACGCCTGCTCATGTTGTGCCTTTGAGGAATCCCTTGCGCTGCAGCCAGTCAACCTGGGGACCGGTGTATCTCCAGACCACATCTGCCTTCTCATTCTGGAATTCCCAGGGGATGATGATGACTACATCGCCTTCTCTTATCCAGATTCTCTTCTTCATCTTGCCGGGTATTCGAGCCATGCGCGTTACGCCGTCGATGCCCCTGACCTTTATTCGGTTGGACCCGAGCAAACTTTCTACATGACCAAATATCTCTCTATCCTGTTTGCGGGGGAGACGGACCCTGGTAATGACTGCGCCTTCTTCCTCCCGACCACGACCTCTATTATACAGCTTATCACCTCAAATAATAATATGGACCTCAGATTAAGTGGAATCATCAGAGCAATCTCGAATACATGTATCAATGCGCGTATCAAATGCGCAATTGATGCGCTTCCCTGCCCCGAATAGCCAAAGCCTCTTTGCGCCCTCTAGTGTTTAAGCCACTCTTAAATAGTTAAACCTTGTGTCGCAAAAAATGGTTATGGGCCCGACGCGATTCGAACGCGTGATCCCCGCCGTGTGAAGGCGATGTCATAACCAGCTAGACCACAGGCCCTCGGAATATGGGAAGAAGGCATCTGCTATTAGTATCTTACCCTAGGATTCCGGCCTTTTTCCCTCCTTTTTCCTTTAATTTCGCAGGGGGGCAGAATTATTTAAATACTAATTCGCGAAGTGAATAAAACCAATGAATTTCAGTATCTCGAATCCCGTTTATGCTCTCTATGAATGCCGTCTCAAGGATCGTATTCTTTCCGGAGATCGCGTCGAGCATGTGGCCATCATCCAGGACGGAAATCGCAGATACGCAAAGGAGAGAGGGCTTTCCAAGGCTCTGGGTCACAGCCTTGGGGCCGCGACATCGGAGATGGTCTTGGATTGGTGCCTGGAGATCGGGGTCAAGCACATAACGCTTTATGCTTTTTCCACGGAAAATTTCCAGAGAGATGAAGAAGAGAAGCGCTATTTATTCGATCTCATCAAGAACAAGTTCATCGAGCTTAATAATTCAAAACGCATTCACGCCAACCATGTTCGCATCCGCGCCATCGGCAGGGTGGAGATGCTGCCGCAGGATCTGCAAGAAGAGGTCAGGCGCACGGAAGAGGCCACGCGAAGCTATGACAACATGTATCTCAACGTGGCCCTGGCCTACGGCGGGCAGCGCGAGCTGCTGGACGCGGCGCAGGCTCTGGCGCGAGCGGTCAAGGCGGGGAGCATCCGGGCGGAGGATGTGAACGAAGAGCTGATCGCCCGCCATCTCTATCCCCAAAACGGCATATCGGTGCCGAAAGTTGATCTGATCATCCGCACCGGCGGCGATGCCCGTACCTCCAACTTCCTGCCCTGGCAGGCCAACGGCAACGAATGCGCCGCGTACTTCTGCGCGCCCTACTGGCCGGAGTTTCGCAAAATCGATTTCCTGCGGGCCATTCGGGTGGCTCAGACGCGAGCGTCAAGCCAACAGGCTTAATAACCTGGAGCATGAATGCCATGTTCCGTTGTTGTCCCGATGGGGTAGTGGACATCCCGGAGGCCTGCGGAGCATCTTCGCGCGGATAGCCTTCAACCCGGGTTCGAATCCCGGTCGGGACGCTTTCTTACAGGCAATAGGTCGGATTATTCTTGTGGCCTGTTGATCTATTGGTCCGATTAAGTGATCACAGTTCCCTTTTGCCAATTATCCATAACATCAA
>JAJRAT010000147.1 GCA_028682845.1 Methanothrix sp.
CGATATCCGGATCGACATATCCACCCACAATCCCGATCTTTTTGCTATCTTCAAGCTCTTTGACTTCCGGCGGATAGTTGCAGTATTTGGTCACGCCCACCACCCGGTCGCCAAGGCCGAGGGCGAATAAAATCTCGGTATTGGAAGGGGAAAGCGAGACGATCCGCTGCGGCGTTCCGGCCACGCTGACCGCTCGGCCTGCATCATCCACAACGGTAACTGTGCCGGTCGCGTCTTCTACCGCCACGACAGCCGTGCAGAAGAGCAACAATGCCAGCAGCGACAATATCATTGATTTAGAGATCATAATTTTCCACATCGCATCATTAAATTTATTTTGATTAAAAACAGAATTACTTGATTTAAGCTTTTTGGCCTGGTTAATGCATTTTCCCCGGAACGGAAATGCAGGAGACTGCCTGCGATGGAGCCCCGCCGTCCTGGGCGAAAGCCTTAAGTAAAATCATTTGTATAAAGTAAAGTGTATTGGAATAGAATGGAAAACATCCGCGTTTCGTGTGTCCATTCAGTCGCCAGATGCGAGGGCTTGCCTAGCGACGGCAAATCCTCGCCCTGGATCTCCCAAAATTTGGCCAAGCTCAAGAACCATCTGCCCACCGTTTCGGTCATCTGTCATCCATTTTTCCCCAGCGAAACTAATCTTTCCGGGATTTTCGAGCACCGTCAATTTTCTGCAGCGATAGTGGCAAAACGCTTTGAAAATCAGCAACGGGAAAAGCGACACTATGAAAAAATTCCGCGAACGATCCAGAGGATTCTCGCAACTCTATGAGTAATGAGCGGGTAGGGGAGTGGGGGTTAGTAAAAAAGATGAGTGTACCCGCTCACGATCTCCAATCTTTTGATCGTATAAATACTTTTCTGGCAAGAATTTAATACTGTTTTTGGCCATAAGCTTTTTGTTTTGCGATCTTTGCCGCAAAAGCACCAGCTACAAAGCCGGCATCCACATTAACAACGGTGAGAACCGAGCAAGATTGCAGCATAGAGTAAAGCGCAGCTTTGCCTTTTCCACCAAGGCCGTATCCGGTCGAGACGGGCAGACCGATGACGGGCGCGTCCACAAGCCCGGCAACAACTGCCGGAAGGGTTCCCTCCCGACCGGCAGCGACCACGAAGACATCGACATCGCTCATTCTCTCTAAACACGGGAAGAGCCTGTGAATGCCCGCCACGCCCACGTCGTACTCGGAGATCACGGCGCAGCCCATCTCTTCCGCCACGACCTTGGCCTCTTCCGCTACAGGAATATCGGCAGTTCCAGCCGCCAGGATGCCTACTTTGCCGCTTGCCGGATCTCTCGCTTTAGCCCTCATGACAACCGTTTTAGCCCTGGGATTATGATCGAACACAGCACCTGCCGGGAGAGCTGCAGATTTCAGGACTTCCAACTGCTCGGAAGAGACGCGGGTGATGATGACGCTGCCCGTCTCCGCCAAATGGGCCAAGGAGATGGCAAGGAGGTCGTCCTTGTCCTTGCCCTCCGCCAGGATGGCCTCAGGAATGCCGATGCGATCCGCCCGGCTGACATCGAGCTTGGCCACCTCGCCCACGGCCCGATAGTTCAGAATTTTGATGCGGCCAAGGGTTTCGTCCAGCGATATCTTCCCCTGACCGTAGCTCTCCAGCAGGTCTCTTAAGCTCTCTTGCATAACCACGAATGGAGACGATCGGCGAGCATAAAGGGTTTATCCCCGGCGGCGAGACATTTCAAAGATGCTGGCCAACATGGACCTTCACATCCACTCCAAGTATTCGACAGCCGTCTCCAGGGACATGGAGCTGCCCGAAATCGCCAAAGAGGCGGCGAGAAAGGGTGTGAAGATCGTGGGCACGGGTGACTGCCTGTTCCCGGCATGGCTGGAAGCGATCAAAGCCCTTCCCGAAAGCGACGGGCTCTTCGCCTGCGGCGAGACGCTCTTTGCCCTGAGCGTGGAGGTCGAGGACTCGCACCGCGTCCATCACCTCATCTTTCTGCCGGACACATCCAAAGCCGAAGAGCTGCGGGATGCCTTCGCACCAAAATCAAGCAACCTCGACACCGACGGTCGTCCCAGGCTGCACATGAATGGGGCGGAAATTGCCGACGCGGTGCTGGAGGCGGGCGGCATGATCGGCCCCAGCCACGCATTCACGCCCTGGACGGGCATCTTCGCTTACTACAGATCTTTGCAGGACTGCTACCAGGAGAAGGCAAAGGACATCAGGTTCATCGAGCTTGGCCTGAGCGCAGATACCGATTACGCGGACCGGATCGCGGATCTCTCCAGCCGGACCTTCCTCTCCAATTCCGATGCCCATTCCCCGCGCGCCAACAAGCTGGCCCGCGAGTTCAACCGGATGCAATTGCAGAACATGAGCTATCAAGACCTCAGCCTGGCCATTAAGCGCGAATCCGGCAGGCGACCCACCCTGAACGTCGGATTTTATCCGGCGGAGGGGAAGTACAACCGCACCGCCTGCACTCGCTGCTTCCGGCAGTATACCGCAGCCCAAAAAGACGAGCTGATGGGCCGCTGCCCGGAATGCCGGGGACAGATCAAGCTGGGCGTGCGGGATCGAGTGGACAGCCTCGCCGACTACTCCGAGCCAGTGCATCCCGATCACCGACCGCCGTACCTGCACCTCATTCCTCTGGCCGAGATCATCGCTATGGCTCTGGGCTACAAGAGCGCCATGACTGCGAGCGTGCAGCGGGTCTGGAATGAGCTGACGGCAGACCGAACGGAGATCCAGATTCTGACGGAGACCGACCCGGCTGATCTGAAGGCGGAGCCGAGGATCATCGAGGCGATCAAGGCTTTTCGGTCGGGAAGCGTCGTCGTCGTTCCCGGAGGCGGCGGGAAGTATGGGGAGGTCAGGCTGCCGGGGACCGTGGCGCTGGACGAAAAAAAGGATGCCCCGGTTGTGCGAAAGCAGAAGTCGCTCTTTGATTTTTAAAAGAGCGCCCGAGACTAAACCAGATCGTTGACGGATGCATGTGCATCCTCCGTTGCCGGGCAGTTCAACGGGCATCCCCCGTCGCCGCTGTCACCCCAGACGGCCTGCACCGGATCAAAGTACATCGTCTCATTCGACAAACCTTCATTCAGCCCATCCCCTCGGGAAAGCGCCTCGCTCAAACACGAACAACCTATGCCCACCGGCTCAACCGATGTTTCCTCAGGCGCGCACCCGCCCAGCCAGGCGCGGTCGATGATTGACTGATTCGTGAAAACGGCCCGACCGGCGCTGCAATTGCCCGCAGCGATCACCCGGTTGAGGATATCGCCATCGCATTTTTCCACGTCCAGATCGACGGCGATCTTCACAGTGTCCCCGATGGCGAGGTGAAGCAGCATCCAACTGGAGCCGTTCGGACCAAGCTCTGAGGGCCGCAAGGATGAATTGAGGAAACGAGCGCCGGGAGGGAAGATGTCCTGCAAGTACAGCGGCCCCAAGGCGGCGTTGCCGTCGTTGGTGAGGCTGATAATGTAGACGGCCACGTCCTTGACCAAGCGGCCATGCTTTTCCAACTGAATGTGCGGCGCGTCGTATTTGGAGACGCCGGATATGATTATCTTGCGCGCTATATGATAGTCGCCGATGAGTTCATCATCCTGGTCCACCTGATGAGA
>JAJRAT010000151.1 GCA_028682845.1 Methanothrix sp.
CAGCACCGCAGCCGAGACGGCAGCCGCCCTCGGTGCCCGCGTCGTGCTCATCGAACGCAAGAGCGAGATCGGAACGCCCGTGCAGTGCGGCGGCTTTCTGCCCGAGGCGCGCGAGCTGGCGTCGCTCATGCCGCACGCCCGTCTTCCCGAGACGCTGCAGGATATCCCGGAGCGCTGCATCCTGCACCGCACCCGATTGCAGCGCATATTTTCGCCATCCGGAAAGTCCAAAGAATTTCCTGTGGCGGGCCGAGTGGTGGACCGCCGTGCCTTTGACCGGTGGCTCGCGATGCGCGCGGCTCGCGCCGGTGCAACCGTTCTTCCCGCGACGCGCGCAAACCCCGGCAGCGGCTCTCTTCAGCTTCAGGGTCACTTTTCCGGACCTATCAAGCCCCAGGTGATCATCGGCGCGGACGGGCCAAACTCCGTCGTCTCAAAAGCCATGGGAAACAGAGGCGGAGAGTGGGGAGTATGCCTGGAATACGAGATGGTCGATGTGGATATCGATCCGGATGCCGCTGAGATGTACTTCACGGCGCGATACGCCCCCGGAGGCTATGCCTGGATAATACCGCTGGGCCGGGACAGCGCGAATGTGGGCATAGGCGTGCGGCCTTCATACCTCGGGAAACAGAAGCTGCCCGACCTGCTGGAGGGATTCGTCCGAGAGCATCCCGCTTCCGCGAAGCTGAGCCGGGGCGAAGTCCTGGCCGTCATGCGCGGCCTGGTGCCGGCGGGCGGTTCCCCTCCGGCCACTCAAAAAGAAGATATGCTGCTGACGGGAGATGCGGCGGGCCACGTCATGGCCACCAGCGGCGGAGGAATACCGCTGGCAATTGTGGCAGGAAGGATTGCAGGCGAGGTTGCGACAAAGCATGTAAATGGCAATGAGGCGCTGCAGGAGTATCCTTCGCGCATTCGCGAAGAATTTGGAAGAGAGTTGACGCGATCGGTTCAGATAAGAAAGATGGTAGACGTGGCCATGAAGAGCGACCGGCTCATGGACACGCTCCTGGCGGCCTTGAGCGCCGATCAGATGAAATCCATAATGCGCGCACAAATTCCCGCTGCGCTCGGCTTAGTTCGCGAACTGTCGGACGATCGGCAACCCTAAAAGGTCCGGGCAATTAAAAGATCGTAATAAAAATATAACCAAAGGGGCCGGCCATTGCCTAAGGCCAGCCCGCCAAAATTTATTCTTTCTCTTCTTTGGGTGCCTTGCCGAGCAGCTCTTCCACGGATTTGGCCCCGGCCTCTACGACCTTGACGTTGATCTGACCGATGTCGGGAGAGATCTCTCTGCCGTGGATGCTCATCCTCTTCTTCTTGCCTTCCGCCGTGGGGTGATATCCGGTTCCCGAAGAGAGCAAAATCGTTCTGCGCTTTGTGCCGGGAAGATCGGAACGCATGGGGAATCCCTCGCGATCGCTTCCGCCTGTGACCTGCACCGAGTAGCCGGGCATGCCCAGGATATCTCCTTCAACCTTGTCGCCGATATGCTTTCCCAGAAACTTGCCCGCTCCTGGATCCTTGAGCTCCACCTGATAGGCTTTTCCGCTCTTGGGATCTGAGACTACAACTCTAAAATCCATCTTCTTTCCTCATGTGTAAACGTGACTCAAAGACTACAGATCGATGCTCTATAAAATCTTATCTTGACCGCGAAGGAGTTTTTGGCCCACTACTTCAAGAGATCGCCATTTTTCAGCTCAGTGGTTTTGGAATAGTCCATCAGCATCGAGATGGGCATAGTTTTGATATTGGCTCCCAGCTCCTCGGCGGCTACGGGTCCGTTGACGCCCGCACAAAAGGCAATTCCGATCTTTCCCGAGCCCACAGGACAGCCAAGAGTCGGCTCTCCCGGACGGCCCACCGTAATAAGGCCGCCAAAGCCGATTGACTTCAGCTGTTCCAGCAAGCTTACGGCCTGCTCCTCAGCCGCGACCGGCACCTCCCTCACGTTGGCCAGAATCTTCCCCGATCCTTTGAAGATCGCATCAGCCGATCGAGTGACCTTGCGGGCCATGAACACCTTCATGGGATCAAGAGATGAACCGGCGTAGGCGATGAGATCCGTGAACTCGACGGGACGTCCGTCTAATACCTTCACCACTCCGGCAAAGCTGGTAACCACGGGGATGCCCTTTTTCATCATCATGCCGTCCAGAGTAATGCTGCAAAGAGTGGAAATCCCCAGGCATCCGGCTGGTATCTCGCCGCAAGAGTGAGTATCTCCCTCATCGAGAATCATGATGCGCCGGCAGATGGTATATCCGGCATCAAATGCTCGCGATAAAACGGCGCAGACCCTCTCAAAATCGGCTTTGTCCACGATGCTCGTATTTACGATGACATCTCCGCGACGGGCCGCCGGATCGAAGCTGGTCCGGTACATGTACTCTTCGATTCTGGTATTCACAAATCCGATGCGATCATCTACCAGGGCATCGCCCAGTTCGCGAGTGCCAAGCTGCGTCAGCATTCGACCGCTGTAGCCCCTTTTCTTGGTGAATCCAAGCTCGTCCAGAATCTTGAGATTATAGCGCACGGCCCGCTCGCCCAGATCATAGCCGCGAATGCTGAGTGCATCGGATATTGCTCTCGCGCCTACCGGCTTGTCTGCGCCTTCTATTACTCTTAAGATCTCGATCAGCCTGCGCTGGCTAATGTGGGCCTTGGTGAGAAGCTTCATCTCCCTTGCACCTCCGGGAAAGGCCATATATATCTTATGCGGATAACATCTGCGCGCCTTAAGAATAAGCCTTATAGGAAAGCCCTATTGAAATTACATGAAGATGAAGTCCCGTGGGGTAGCGGTCAATCCTGAGGGCCTTTGGAGCCCGCGACGGCGGTTCGAATCCGCCCGGGACTATTTCCAAAACTAGTCGGCGCATCGGAAACGTAGATATAGCAGATCGAGCCATCGTAAAGAGGCCGCCGCGGTTTTGCGGGTCGCGCCGCTAAAATCGTATAGCAGATAAATGTGCTCCGGTAGTGTAGTCCGGCCAATCATTTCGGCCTTTCGAGCCGAAGACTCGGGTTCAAATCCCGGCCGGAGCATCCATTATCCAACGGCTGTCGCTTCTGTACATAATTTGGCATCTAATTCTTGTGCTCACTAAGCGATCCGCGCAATGCAGCCTTTTCATAAAAATCCGCAA
The DNA here is from genome assembly GCA_028682845.1 of Methanothrix sp. Taxonomy (GTDB): domain Archaea; phylum Halobacteriota; class Methanosarcinia; order Methanotrichales; family Methanotrichaceae; genus Methanothrix. The sequence continues at coordinate 3,162 of JAJRAT010000151.1, forward strand.
TTCCAGTATATTCTCTTGGAAAAAAGCCATTTAATATCGATTTTTGTCTGTAATGCTCGACATGTTTATATTACATTAAAATGTTGACTTGCACTGTGCCTGAGCAAAATACTCAAATATCAGCCGAGAAGCAAAGGAGTCAGGTACTTCCGTCAGAGGTGACTAGATAGGCCATTGCGTCTGCCCTAGTGCAGTTGCGTGGTCTGCAAGGCAGTTGCTTTGCCGTCCCAGGCAATTAAGCGTCTGTGGATCTTTGGGTCCATCGTCTTTGTCGGAGTGGTGCCGAGGATTTGAGCACCTCAAAACCGCTTGAATCCTTGCATCGTTGGTAAACCATGGAGGTGGGAAAGAAATGAGAAAGACCATAGCTGTTTTGGTTATTATCGCCCTTGCCCTAGTAGGCATGGCCGGTGCAGCCAACTACATGTACGAGAAGGCATCGGTTAAGGGTGTTGGATACAAGAAC
>JAJRAT010000224.1 GCA_028682845.1 Methanothrix sp.
CTTTCGGCGGATTAGCTATCCTTTTTATTCGGCACATTAGCGTTGTCGTTCCTGCCATTCTTTTTCCCGGCCCCCAAGGCCGCAAACCCACGCGTACACCCATTCGTGCGCCCACGCGTGCACCCATGCGTGCACCGATGCACCCACACGCGGGAGCCCGCACGCACTAGACATCATAATATCAAGTATCGCTATGCCTGGCATCGCTGTTTCCCAGTCTCCCCAGCCAAATTGTTCAAGCAGGTGTGGCAGAAAATAATTTAAGTCCTCAAGTCAACGCGAAATCCGTGACAGTCTTCAGGGCTTATGATGTTAGAGGTGTCTATGACACCGATCTTACGGTGGAATTGGTCCGGCAAGTCGGCAAATCCTTCGGCTCCTTTGCCGGAGGCGGCAAGGTCTCTCTGGGAAGGGATACGCGCACCAGCGGACCCGTCCTTCAAGAAGCATTTCTGGATGGGGTTTTGAGCACCGGATGCGAAGTGCAAAGCTTCGGCATCATCCCCATTGCCGTCCTGAGTTACATCACCTGGGCGGACAGACTCAAGGCTGCAGCATATATTTCCGCATCACATAATCCACCCGAGTACAACGGCGTGCGCTTCAGAACCGGCGACGGCTATGGTCTGCTCTATCAGGAATCATCCATAATGAAATTCTACCGCGAGGGCGGCTTTCTCGCCGGAAAGGGGCGCGAGATCGAATGCTCGCCGCAAGAGGCCATTGAAAGATACCGACAATACGTGGCGAAAAAGCTTCACTTGAAGCGCTCTCTTAAAGTGGTGCTGGATATGGGCAACGGCTCTGCATGCACTATGGACGGCTTTTACCGGAAGCTTGGCTTCGAATCCATCATCCTCAACGGCCAGATGGACGGCAACTTCCCTGGCCGCGGCCCAGCCCCGAACGAGGAGACGCTGCTGCCCGCCGCAAGAATTGTAACCGACAGCAATGCGGACTATGGCGTGGGCTTTGATCCCGATGCCGACCGGGGCATAATCATCGACGACCTGGGCCGGGTGCTGCCTCCGGAGAAGGTGGCCATAATCATCGCCCGCCGCAGGTACAAGCCCGGCGATCTGGTCATCTCCGGCTTCGACTGCTCCATGATCCTGGAGCGCGAGCTGGAGAAAGACGGCATAAAAGTCATGCGGGAAAAGGTGGGAGACGTCTTTGTGGCCAACCGGGTGAAGAATGAATCGGCGGTCCTGGGCGTGGAGCGGAGCGGCCACTTCTTCCTTCCCGAGTTCCAGTACTCCGACGATCCCTTCGCCATGAGCCTTGCCATTGGCGAGATTATCTCTCAAGGCGAGAAGCTCTCCCGCCTCGCGGACGAGATCCCGGATTATCCCTACAAGCAAAAGAGCATCCGCCTCCGAGAAGATCCGGCAGCAGTCATGCTCCGCCTCAAGGATGCGCTGGCCAGGGAGGAACCGGACACCACCGACGGCCTGAAGATTACCACGGACAGCTACAGCATCCTCATTCGCCCCAGCAACACCGAGCCTATTTTGAGGCTTTACATCGAAACAATCGGAACCGATATGAAGGAGCTGGAAGCCCGTTACGAGCAGATCATACATAAGGCCATGTCGTCCTGATTCTTTCTGCAGACGTCGGGATTAGGCACGAATCAAGTATGAATCAAGCACGATCTGACATGGATCAGATAAAGATGAAGATAAGGCGCTCAGTAGTTTAGCGTTCTGATGATTATCTTCGATGATGATCATCGTTGATTATCTTCGTTAAAGGCTGCCGCTCGGCCAAATGTCAAGAAGGAAGCTATTTAACGCGCCCCGTCCATAATATGATCACAAACCGTTTCCAGAGCTGATGCCCTCTTGAGCTACCCAGATGTCTGCGTCCTCATCCCGACCCTCAATGAAGAAGAGTCCATCGAATCCGTGATCCGGGAATTCCAAGCCCTGGGCTTTGAGAATATCCTGGTGGCGGACGGCCACAGCACGGATGCCACCGTGGCCAAGTCCGAAAAAGCCGGTGCCCGCGTATTCCTTCAGTCCGGTTCAGGAAAAGGGCAGGCGCTAAAGGAGGTCTTCGAGGTCATCGACGAGAAGTACATCCTTCTCATCGACGGGGACGGCACTTATCTGCCCGAAGAAGCATCACTCCTCTTGACGCCGGTCCTCAAGGGCAGGGCGGACCACGTGGTGGGAAACCGCTTCGGCCACTTGAAGGGCGGCGCTCTGAAGCGCCTCAACATGTTCGGCAATAAAATGATCAACCGTTTCTTCGTCCTGATCTACGGCGTCCAGCTCACCGACATCCTTTCCGGATACCGGGCCTTTACCGCGGACGGCATTCGCAGCCTGGAGCTGTCCACGCCCGGTTTTGAGATCGAGTCCGAGATCACCATCGAAAGCGTGAAAAAGGGCATGCGCATCATGGAGGTGCCCATCACCTACATGCCGCGGCCCGCAGGCACCAGGACCAAGCTCAATCCCATCCGGGACGGCCTGAAGATCGTGCTCACCATCTTTCGCATGGCCAAGACCGAGAATCCCATGTTCTTCTTCGGGTTGATCGGCTCCGTCTTCGGATCTATCGGCTTTCTCATCGGCCTTTACGTGGCAAGAGACTGGTTTGCCTGGAGAATAGAGCATATCCCGCTCACCATTCTGACGGCGATACTGATAATCGTGGGCATCCAGCTATTCATCATAGGAATGCTGGGGGACGTCATGGCTTCCATGCACCGCGAGACGATGCGCGAGATCTACCGAAAGAATAAGTAGACTCCAATAAAATTATTCTGTCTGCTCAAATTGATTTGTCCATTTTAAATTGAGCATCAACTTTCAAAATTGATTTCAAAATTGATGCTAAAAAAAGCCATGCAAAAACAATGCACAACATTAACAATGGATAACATTATATGCGGTTAGAAAAACTAGCCCTGAACAGTATCATAAGACTTGTGAGGGTATGGTTATGAAGATAAATATAATGCTAGTTGCCGCTGTAGCGATCCTGGCAGTTCTCCTTTCCGGTGCCGGCCAGGCAATATCGATAAGAGCCGCTATTGAAAATGAATGCATCCCCAGTCCCGACACCATCATCGTTCCCGCAGAGAAGACAGCAACGAATTTTGCACTGGAGGACATTTCCGCCGGAGTAAACTGCTATACCGGAATGACCATCAAAGATAAGGGGTGGGCCATCTATGCCGGAGACTCCAGCGGAACAAAAGTATATCAATATAATTACTATGTAAATCAGTATGGCGACGGAAAGAGCGAAGAGCCCTATGGGCCACTGGGCGCACTCTCCCTGAGTTCGGGCAGCTATATGGTTTATGTGGATGGCGGCAAAGGGGCTTACGTCCACGCGGATTATGATCTGGTCTAGTCAGTGTGAAAGACGGTCCGGCCAATCAACTTCGGCCTAATATTTTTTGCACCTAAGTCCGGTTTCGAACAATTCTATCGCACAATTTTATCGCACAATTTTTTTGAGCCTTGCTTTAATCCGAAGTTCAATCGTGCAATGGATGCGCCGGGCACATTATCCAGGCGGTAGAACATTTATTGCCTGTCTAAAGCGGCATTGGCCATTTTC
>JAJRAT010000049.1 GCA_028682845.1 Methanothrix sp.
AGAGAAGGCGCGCTCTCTTTTGCAGGAGATCAGCTATCCGGAGCACAAAGTGGAGTTCTCGTCGCTTATGCTGCGCCGCATCTTCGGGCGGGCGGAGCTGACGGAGCGGGTGGCGCGCACGCTTCTTGGCATCATCAAGAACATCCGCTGGAAGATCGGATGCGGCAGTGATGAAAAGGAGGTGGCCGACAACCCTTCCGAAGAATGAAAAAAATGCAGCCTATCGCCTGCGACAGCCCGCCGCCTTGCCTTCCAGCGCATCGGCAGTCTTCATGGCGGCCATAGCCTCTTTTCCCCGACCAAGGCACTGCATGACCAGGGCTTTGTTATACCAGGCTCCTGCGAAGTAGGCGTCTATTGAGATAGCGGCATCAAAATGCGCTAAGGCTTCAGGATACTTCTTCTGCTGGGCCAGGACCATGCCCTTGTTGCTCAGTGCCTGAATATGCTTGGGGTCGAGCTTCAGTACCTCGTCAAAACACTTTTGTGCCTCGTCGAAGCGGCCCAGGTTCGCCAGGATCATGCCTTTGTTGTTCCAGGCATCGACCAGGGCACGGTCCAGGCTCAGGGCATGTTCATACGCTTTGACTGCTTCATCCAGTTGGCCAAAGTTGCAAAGCTCGTTTCCTTTTCCCAGCCAGTAGGCCGCGGAGTTCGTCTCTCCGGCGGACGGGATCATGAGAATGCAAAGAGCATCGATTAGGGAGGACATAAACTAGGCAACTCTCCTTTGCAGCAAAAAGGTTTCTGATAGGGCTAAGATGATAGGGCTAAGATAGGGTGAACGGTCTCCCAAAGGCCGCTAGTCCAGACGCTTCGCCTTCTTGAAGGCATCCTCCACCGCCTCGCGGATGATGTAGCCGCCCTTATGCAGTATCGTGTCGCCAAGCTCCGTATCCCGCTCCATTGATGCCGTGCAGGGATAGGCATGATGCGCCTCGGATATTCGCTCCCGGATGTCCGGCTGATCCGGCTCAAGCCCCAAAAGTCGCTTGGCCACGAACCAGGTCGAGCCGCAGGGCGCACTGCGCTTGACGTTGGCGGCGAGGATGTGGTCTTTGCCCTCCCGGCTCTTTTGCACCACGATCTCAATGGATGGATAGCCGATGCCCGCCGCCTCCAGGAACGCGGCAATGTTGGGCTTGGCCGGGTCGGGGAGCATGGCGCAGAACGGCTTGGCAAAGGACGCCTCCATGCCCAGCCCCGCCGCCTTCTCTTCAAGCTGCATTCTCTGGCCGAGCGGCAGCTCTTTGGGCTTCTCCGAGCAGCCGATGATGCCCTTCACGCCCGCCTCCTTCAGCTTGGGAAGCATACCGAAGAGGATGTCCGGATGAACGTTGATGACCATAGCGATGTCCGCTTCCGGAATGTTGGTCGGCAGCAGCGGGTCCACGTCATCGATGAAGTCCCCCAATGTTTCGGGATCGGGCATCTCCACCAGGGATACAATGTTCTCGGCAAAGCCCGGCCTCACGTTGCGGCACTGGGTGCAGGCATCGGCACAGGAGATGCAAAAGCCCGAGTAGTTGACCAGATTGCCCACCACGCGCGCACCAAATTCGCCGTTGTAGAATACTATCAGCTTCAAGACTTCAACACTCCGTTTCCAGGATAGAAATTAAGATAGGTTAGGTTTGCAATGCAAATAACATTTGCGGGCACTCGGAGGTATCCGCGGCGGAAAAAAGGAAGGTTTGGTTCCGGCAGTATCATGCGGCCTTAACGGCTCCGCAGACCTTGGGAAGGCTGCGCGCGGCATAAAGGAACGCAGCAAAGCCGAGGCTCATGGATATCGTAGAGATGAGGCCGCCCACAAACGGCAGCATGAACAGGATGTTGAGAACCACGAAGCCCACCGTGAATAGGACGAGGTCCCCATGCTTGAGCTTCAGGCGCTCCCTGATCCACTTGCCGAAGGAGTAAGAGACGAAAACTCCCGTGAGCATCAAAGCAGCCGCATAGAGAAGTGTCGAGATCAGGGCAATGGGCAGGCCGACTACCGTTATGGCTACCAGCAGGATGGCGATGAAAGAAGCTATGATCAATACGAAGCCAAGAAGCGTTTTCAAGACGGGAGAGTCCCTGACCTCGCGATCCACTGCTGCAAAGGTGCCGGGCAGATACCGGAGCAGGACCAATCCCAAAATGAAGTAGCCGAGCATTGTGAGAAGCCCGAAGAAATTGAACGCGTCTCGGCCCTCATCTTTCGCTTCATTGTGATCCTCTAACTTCTGATAAGTCACATTTCCGGCAGAACCTGTATTGCTGAACTGGTTGGAGCTGACGGTCAGGGTGCCGTTGACCCGACCGGCATTGGCCACGTTTTCCCCGGCGATCAATGCATCGCGATGGATGGTTTTGCCGGGCAATATATTTATCTGGCCGCCCGCGGCTACCAAATTGGTGCCCACGTCTCCATCCAGGAAGACATTCCCGCCTGCTACAACGAGCTTGCCGCCCACGTCGGAATTGACATGGATCTGGCCGCCGGCGACGAATACATCCCCTTTGACCGGAGCATTGATGTTGAGCGTTCCACCGACTGCCGTGACCGAATTCACAGGTGCGTTGATGGTAACTGCACTGCCGGCTGCGAATATGTCGTCATCTACCGGCGTTTCGATAAGGACGGAATCCCCCGAATAAGTGCGCAAGCCCAGCCCGCCGGTTGAGAGCAGGACAAGAGCCAGCAAAAAGACAATAGCGGTATTAAATTTCAATTTCATAACAATCTCCCATAATTTTGAAGATGCTCATCAAATAAATATCCTCGCGCGAGTTCTTGGATGCCGGGCCGTCTCAAAAGAGGTTTCTAGCTGTATCGCTCCTCTTTCCAGGGGTCGCCGCGATTGTGGTAGCCGTGGCTCTCCCAGAAGCCCGGTCGGTCCTCTGCGGTGAACTCGACGCCCGTGACCCACTTGGCACTCTTCCAGAAGTAGAGCCTGGGAACCACGAGGCGCACCGGGTAGCCGTGCTCCGGCGAAATGGGCCTGCCGTCGTGCAACAAGGCAAAGAGCACATCCTCTGCGAAGAAGTCCTCCAGCGAGAGGTTGGTGGTAAAGCCGCCGCAGGCATGGATGATGGCAAATCCGGCCTTTGGTTTGATTCTCACCAGGCCCTTCAGAACAGTAGTGGGCACTCCTTCCCAGAGGTTATCGAGCCGGGACCAGGTGGTGACGCAGTGCACATCCGAGAAGACCTTTGCCCGGGGCAGAGTCAGAAATTCCGAGAAGCTCAGGCTCCGCTCCGCATCAACCAGGCCGAAGAGCCTCATCTTCCATTCGTCCGGATTTATCCGGGGAACATTTCCGTAATGAAGGACGGGAAAGCTATCCGTCAGCTTCTGGCCGGGAGGGACGCGCTCGGAACGACTTGTGTCCGGACTCTTGATCACATCCTGCGAGGGCATGATAATACTATTAGCATTCTTACTGTACAAATGTTTCTATGAAGATTTGAACCCATGCCAAGAACCGGAACGCCAAGAGCCGATGAAGCAAGCTCAGACCGGATGCCTTGCCGGTCATCCCGAGAGGAGAGCTTATCAACTCGCATTCTTAGAGATAGGAACGATTGAC
>JAJRAT010000158.1 GCA_028682845.1 Methanothrix sp.
GGCCGATGCATGGCATCTGCGCACCGATGTTTATACTTCAGCCGGAGTTATGGCAGGACTGGCAATCATTTGGACGGGGGAGCATCTCTTTCCGGCAGTCGATCTTCACTGGATCGATCCGCTGGTAGCCATCTTTGTGGCACTGCTCATCATCAAGGCCGCCTACAAGCTGACGCTGGAGTCGGCTCAGGATCTCATGGATGTGTGCCTGCCGGCGGAAGAAGAGGAAGACATTCGCAAGCACATCATGGTCTTTGCGCCCACAGTGCGTGGTTTTCATAAGCTGCGAACCCGCAAGGCCGGAGCCTGTCGTTTTGTGGAATTCCACGTGCGGGTTGACGCCGGCATGTCCGTGGATGAGTCGCACCGCATCTCGGACATGATTGCAGACGCCATCAAGCATCACTTTCCGGGAACCAATGTCACCATTCATATCGAGCCGTGCAACTGCGCCCTGGCCCGCCCGGAGAGCTGCGGCTGCCTTTTGAACGACGAGGATAAAAAAGCAGTTCTGGAGAAGAGCCGCCTGGCTGACGCAATAAATGGCAATGTTTGAATCTCTCGCAAATTTTATAAATTTAAAAAAAAAATGAAATCTTTAAAAAATGAAATCTTTTATTGATCTCAAAACCATCAGCCTATTTTCCAATCATCTTTCCAATCCGCTCCAATGCCAGATTGATTCGCGCCTGGCTTGTCGCGTAAGAGAGCCGGACATTGTTTGCGCCGCCCGGCCCAAAGGCCGAACCGGGTGTTGCAGCTATGAGGGCATCTTTGAGAAGCTTATCCGTGAACGCGTCCCCGCCTCCGTATTCGGAAACGTCCGGGAAGACGTAGAATGCGCCGCCGGGAGTGCTACATGGTATTCCCAGATCTCTCAGGCCGGAGACGAGCAGATCTCGCCGCACCCGGAATTCCTTGACCATTGCCGCCACTTCATCCTGCGGCCCGGTGAGAGCTTCCACGCCTGCCCGCTGCACAAAGGTTGTGGCCTGGGACACGGAATGAGACAGGAGCCTGTTGACCCATTTCATGGTCTCCTTGGGGCCGGTGAGATATCCCAGCCGCCAGCCGGTCATGGCATAGGCTTTGGAAAATCCGTTAATAGTAACAGTCCGCTCTTCCATTCCCGGCAGGGAGCCGATGCTGATATGCTCATGGTCGTAAATTATTTTCTCATAAATTTCATCGGAGACGACGAAAAGGTTGTGGTCCACGGCGAGGTCGCGAATCTCTTGCAGCACATTTTTATCGAATACGGCCCCGGTGGGATTGGATGGAGAGTTGACGAGAATCACACGGGTTTTGGAGTTTATGCTCGCGGCCAGATCCCGCGGCTGGAAAGCTTCATCGACCCGGCCCCAGGCGACGCTTGCCCCGGCGAAGGCCACGCAGGGCTCGTAGCTCACCCAGGACGGACCGATAAGCACGCACTCGTCGCCCTCTTGCAGCAATGCCTGCAGAGCGGCAAAGACGGCCATCTTGGCCCCGGGAGTCACTGAAACGTCATCAGGCGAGACTTTGAGCGAGTTCTCCCGGACGAGCTTTTGAGCGATGGCTTTTCTCAAGTCCAAAATTCCCGCCGTCGGTGCATAATGCGTCTCACCGTTCCGGATGGAACTGCAGCCCGCCTCGACGATGTGTCTTGGTGTGTCGAAGTCCGGCTCGCCGACGCCCATGTCGATGATATCCAGGCCCTCGGCTGTGAGCTTCTTGGCCATGGCGGAGATCTTCAGGGTGGTTGATTCGTGAATGGATGCCATCCGCGCCGATACCATTGCCTACTCGCCCCCCAACCTCTGCAAGAGCTTTACTGCGGCCTCAACGGCGCGCTTGGAGTAGTCGACGCGCCTATGTGCATCGGGCCTTGACATCTTTGGTCCTGTGATGCCCAATGTCACGGGCTTGTCGTACTCCAGTGAGAGGTCCATGAGCTTTCGAGCCGCATGTTGAACCACGACCTCGTCATGGGCCGTCTCCCCCTGAATCACGCAGCCGATAGTCACCACAGCATCGATGTCCTCGCGACGAAGCAACATCTTGACGGCGAGAGGCATATCATAGACTCCGGGAACATAAACGACATTTGTGACCTCGGCACCCAGGAACTTAGCATGCTCTTTGCCGAGCAACTCCATCTGATAAGTGATATCCCTATTGAACTCCGAGACAACGAAACCAAGTTTAACCATAGCTCCAAACCCCGCGAAGTAGCCACTCCCCTTCCCGCCAAACGTAATAAACCCATCGATTCCCGGCCCGACCTGATCAATCCAAATCCCTTGAGATTCGCAGAAGTATTGCTGGAAAGACTATCATAATCAACGATCAAAATGCATTTATCCTCGGCAATTGTGCGGGAATAGGATCTGCTATGAGTCTTGTTTACGTTAACGGAGAATTCGTTCCGGCGGAAAAGGCCGCCGTCTCGGTCTTTGATCATGGATTTTTATATGGCGACGGAGTTTTCGAGGGCATCAGGGCCTACGACGGGCGAGTCTTCCGGCTGGAGGATCACGTCAAAAGGCTCTACGATTCCGCCCAGGCGATAATGCTCTGCGTGCCGATGACGCAAAAGGAGATGGCAGAGGCCATCCTTGAGACGCTGCGCAGGAATAATCTGCGTGATGCTTACATTCGCCCCATCGTCTCCAGAGGATTCGGCGACATGGGCCTTGACCCGAACAAATGCAAATTGGCCACAGTCATTATCATAGCCATCGAGTGGGGAGCGATGTACGGAGACCTCTACGAGATCGGCCTCACTGCGGTCAGCGTGGCCGTTCGCCGCAACACCCCCGACAGCCTGCCGCCCAACATCAAGAGCCTGAACTACCTGAACAACATCATGGCCAAGATCGAGGCCAATATCAAGGGCGGCAACGAGGCCATCATCCTCGATGCCCAGGGAAAGCTCTCTGAAGGCAGCGGCGACAATATATTCGTGGTGAAGGACGGACAGATCAGCACGCCCCACACATTGAACAATCTCAAAGGCATCACACGCGACGCGGTTATGGATCTGGCCGAGCTTGCCGGCAATAAAGTCATAGAGAAAGACATGGGCCTCTTCGATCTGTACACTGCGGATGAAGTCTTCGTCACCGGCACGGCGGCAGAGGTTGCCCCGGTCACGACGGTGGACGGGAGAAAGGTCGGCAACGGCAAGCCTGGACCGATCACGAAAGAACTGATAGCGTCCTTCAAGAAAATGACTCAATCCACGGGTACGCCCATTTACTAGAAACATTTTGAAACGAATTTATTGGCAATAACGGCGAGCCAATAGCAATCTTTGGGTCGAAGAAAAAGATCCCAAATTTTTCTTCAACCTAAGGATTGCAGACCATCCTGGTCTCAAATCATCTGGTCTCAAATCACCGATTTCAAACCATCTGATCTTAAACCATCTGATCTCAAATCATCGATTTCAACCTATCTGATCTCAAATCATCGATTTCAACCTATCAGAAATTTTGGTCGTGATTCTGCAATCGGCTGTTATTTATATATCCTATTCATATATGCTACGCGGGGTGTAGCAAAATGGGAAAAAGAGGTCCAA
>JAJRAT010000121.1 GCA_028682845.1 Methanothrix sp.
AAATTAACCCCGGCCCATTTTTCCGGCATGGGCCTGGCCGGATTTGAACCGGCGACCACTCGGTTATGAGCCGAGCGCTCTAACCGGACTGAGCTACAGGCCCTGAAAAGAATGCGCCGCCAACAGGGCTCGAACCTGTGACATTCTGGTTACTGCTTCTATAGAGCAATTAACAGCCAGACACTCTACCAACTGAGTTATGGCGGCTCGACTCCCACCCTAGATGCACAATGATTTAAGCCTTTTGATTAGAAGGTAGTATTCATGCGCGTCCTGAAGAAGAATTTGCGCGGCGATGAGGGCGAGATAGCCCTGCTTCCGGAGTCCCTCGACGACCTATGGCATCTACAGCATCTGGTTGAGAGAGGAGACCTGGTTTTTGCCCTGACGCACAGGAAGGTGCCGACCATTGCAGACAAGGCGCGGCCCGAGAAGATGGAGCGAAAGACGGTGCGCCTGGGAGTCAAGATCGAAGATGTCGAATTTCACATGTACTCCAACTGGCTGCGACTGCACGGCGTGATCAAGTCCGGCCTGGACGTGGGCTCCTACCACACCCTCAATATCGAAGTCGGCACGGATCTTTCCATCCTCAAATATCACTGGCGACCGGACCTGCTGCAGCGAATTAACGACGCGGTAGCCGAGTCCAACCGCCCGCGCGTCGTCCTGGCGCTGGTGGAGGAGGGCGAGGCCACCATCGGCGTTCTGCGCCAGTTCGGGGTGCAGATGGCCGCGGAACTGCGCGCCAGCAGCGGCAAGGGCGACGGCGAGGACCATCGCGCAATATTCTTCCAGGAGGTTGCGCGGGCTATGGAGCAGGCGGCGGGGGAGAATGCCATGATTATCCTGGCGGGCCCCGGCTTTGCCAAAGAGGATCTGAAGAAGGTAATCGATTACAGCTATCCGGAGCTGGCGAAGCGCATCACCATGGACGATGCCACCTCCATCGGAAGATCGGGATTTCAGGAGGTTCTGCGGCGCGGGGCCGTCAAGACGGTCCTGGAGTCCAGCCGCATCGCGCAGGAGGCAAAGCTGATCGAGGACCTCTTCCGGGAGATCGCCACGGACGGGAAGGCGGCCTATGGCTTTAAAGAAGTGCAGACCGCGGTGAACTACGGCGCGGTGGAGCATCTGCTGGTACTGGATGAGCTGGCGCGGCGGGGGAGAGTGGATGAGATCATGCGCAATGTCACTGATGCGCGGGGGAAAGTCGTGATCTTCAGCTCCGAGTTCGAGCCCGGCGAGCGGCTGGCATCCCTGGGAGGCGTGGCGGCGCTGCTCAGGTTCAAGATCGCGCACAACCCATAGACAATTTTTCAGCCATTTTTTGCCAATAGACTATTATCAGGCCATAGTCAGACCATATCATCTGATCAAGGCCCGACACATGCCAGAGCATCGACGAGAGAAGGGATCAATATGACCAAGTGCGACAAATGCCACAGCCGTTCGATCATCCACCAGAGGTACTCGGGCATGCGCCTGTGCACCACTCACTTCCAGGAGGATGTGCGCCGCAAGGTTCGCGAGGACCTTCGCAAGACCGGGCTCTTTGGTCGCGGTGCGTGCGTGGCGATCGGCCTGGACGGAGGATGGGGGAGTGCAGTCCTGCTGCAGATAATGCAAGACATCTTCTCCCGGCGCAGGGACATCGACCTCGTGGCGATCACCGTTGTTGAAGGCGAGGCTGGCACCCCGCACTGCGATCAAGCTTTCGATCAGGCCCGGCAGCTCGCAAAACGGCTGAATGTGCACCATATCGTCGCGCCCCTGGATTATGCCGAAATACCTGGCGAAGCGCCCGGCTGTCGCGACCTGGCCGACCGGAAGATGGACCGTCTCATGGACGAAGCACGCGCACAGGGAGCAAGCATTCTTGCCACCGGGCACAGCCTGGACAGTGTCGCCGGAGAGGTCTTCTTGAAGTTCCTGCAAGGAGACGTGGACGGGCTTTTCCAGCGGCAAGACCCTAGTGGCCAGCTTCACCACATCAGGCCGCTGCAACGCATTCCTGAGCGGGAGATGCGGCTGTATGCCCTCCAGTGCGATCTACTGCCGGCCAATAGCAAAGGCCATGACCGCTCCAGCCGGGACGATCTGCGCCAACAGGTCAGACGGCACCTCGGCGGCTTTGATTCGCGACACCCCGGCACGAATTACTCACTACTGCGCAGCCTGGAGCGCATACATCTCTTGAGAGGTGTTAATGCATCAGGGGCAAAGCCTTTAAGTGATGATAGAAAATAAATCAGGGGAAAGCGCCTCGGTAGCTCAGCTGGTCCAGAGCGATTGACTTGTAATCAATAGGTCGCGTGTTCGAATCACGCTCGGGGCTTAAAAAGATATGAGAAGATTGCGGGATTTATCCGGGATCATTCTTTTTTTATGAGCGGTATTCATTGCGAAGATATTTTATTTAATTTATATATTACAGAGGAAGAAAGCCCGAAAATATTATAAAAATTTTATAAACCATTGATTTTTGTATCATACGATGATTATTAAGAGTTTATATCATCTTCGTATATTTTGAGAGTAAGTTTGATATTAATAACCGGCCAAAAGAAATCCGCAATAGCATGAAAAGCCGGGCACTACATCACATCAACCAGGCTGAAATGATGCAAGAAAAGCAGGCTGGGGGCCCTACGATTGCAAATAGCCTCAAATGAAATCGAGGTGGAGAGGGCTGAATTGTGGTTCAGGATCTCTTCGCCCTCTTAACATCAAGCCTGGTTTTGCACCGAGGACATGCCTTTGGTCTGCTCACGCGCGTCTCCCATGCGTAGTTACACTTGGGGCATTTCATCTGTTTCATATTAATACAGTTGTAATAAGAGTATTAATAACTTTCCATTGATATGAATATACGGGTATTTCTCCCAAGCACAAAGCCTATAATTTAATAGATGCGGTAAATACGAATTTATGAACGAGATTTTGGAGATCCTTTCTGAAGACGCCAAGGCAACTCCTTCTGAGATCGCGGCACTGCTGGGCAGGTCCGAGGCCGATGTGGCCAGAGAGATTTCAGAGCTCGAGGAGGCAGGGGTCATAAAAAAGTATGTCACCCTGATCAACTGGGAGAAGCTGGACAACAGCTTCGTCTTCGCCGTTCTGGAGCTAAAAGTGGCATTGCAGCGAAAGACCGGGTATGATGCCGTGGCAGAGAGGATTGCCAGATTCTCAGAGGTCGACTCGGTGCGACTCATCTCCGGCGACCACGATCTTTCCGTGACCGTGCGCGGCAAGTCCATGAAGGAGATCGCCTACTTTGTGGCGGAGAAGATTGCGCCCCTTGACGGCGTCCAGTCGACCTGCACCCACTTTATCCTGAAGAACTACAAAGAGCACGGAGTAATCCTGACCGACAAGCCCAAGCCCCAAAGATTGGTGGTAACCCCATGAGACAGAAACTCAAGAACCTTCCCGCCTGGAACGCCGGCTCCCATCTGAATCAGGTGGTGAAGGCCATGCCGCCTTCCGGGATTCGCAAATTCTTCGATCTGGTGAGCGAGATGGACGGAGCCATATCCCTGGGAGTGGGCGA
>JAJRAT010000197.1 GCA_028682845.1 Methanothrix sp.
ACCTCAATTCTTCTCGCCAAAATCGCCTGATCGGAAACGAAATAAGCAAATGCCAACTGGGCATTCTGCTGGAACACTCGAACGAAAATAACGTATCCTTCGGTTATGTGCACGATAGCGAAAACGGCATAACTGCCAGGGATTCGAATCGGAATAGCATGGGTGGAAACACGCTGCAGCGAAATAAAGTTGGCATAAGGCTGGATCGATCGCTTCAATGCATTGTCAAGTCCAACAAGATCCTGGATAATAACAATGGAATCGAGATGACTGACAGCATGCAAAACGATCTGCTGGGAAATGAGGCCCGGAGCAAGGAAATAGGCATCAGCCTGGCCGGTTCGAGCAAAAACAACATTACCGGAAATCAGATCCGCGATTGCAGACAGGGAATAAAAATGGTCCGATGTAACCTGAACATCCTTTGCTTCAACAATATCAGCCAAAATGACAACGGCATGAATCTCGATGAAGGAGTCTATCCGGAGGAGTCCAGTGAAAATCTGATTTATCTAAATGAGTTTGTGGACAACACCTATGATGTGCACTCATTTATCTCTTCAAACTCCTGGAATTCGAACGAAATTCTGCATTACCAGTATCGCGGCAGGGGATTTTTCAGCAAGCTCGGCAACTACTGGGCAACGGAGCGAGCGGCAGATGCGGATGGAAACGGGATTAGCGATTCGTCCCGAAATGTGGGTTCTGATCAAGACGTCTATCCGCTGATGGAGGCAATTGTAAAATATAAGCTTGGATGATTGGAATTGATTGGATGGGATGAAGTAGATTCCTCATTTTAATGGGCACTCCTTAGCGACAATATGGGCTCGCTAATGAATATTGATTGTTGGATATTAAATAGAAATAATACACTAAAAATCCTGGCTTCACAATTTCAGGCGAATGCCGAAAAGCTTCTCGAACTTTTCATACTTGGCTCGAGCCCGATAAAGATTTTGCCGGGTGAAGGGCCGGCCCTGCTCCGAGGCCCGCATGTCCCTGATCTCGGCAGATGTGAAGACAGCTTCCAGCTTCTCCATTTCTATGGAAGAGACATTTGAAGCGTCCAATTCTCTTGCCGATATCTGCAGCTCTTGATCGCCCAGCCAGTTCCATTGCAGATCATAGCGCATCAGAACAAGATGCTCTTTCTTGCAGCGTGCAGATACCAGCCAATTCGATTCCGTTTTATGGTACGCCAGGCTCTCCAGATCGGATTCGCACTTGTCGCATAGGCCGACTCGATTCCTTTCCAGAGAGACCGGTTCCAGTCTTTTTCCGTCCGTCAATAGGGCAAAGCTTTGCTCTTCCAGGCAGTTCATCTCGATCCCAAGACATCCGCCATGTTGTAGATGCCTGGCTCCCTGCCGACGATCCAGCTCGCGGCCCGAACGGCACCGCCGGCAAAGGCGGTCCTGCTGTGGGCTTGGTGCTTGATCTCCAGCCGCTCGCCGGGCCCGGCGAAGAGGACTGTGTGGTCTCCCACAATGTCGCCCGCCCGCACGGCATGAACGCCTATCTCCTTTCCGCGCAGCCGAATTCCTTCCCGGCCATGCACGACATCGATCTCGCCGAGGGCGCTCTTGATCGCGTCCACCGTGGCGAGGGCAGTTCCGCTCGGAGCATCCTTCTTCTGGTTGTGATGGGCCTCGATGACCTCGATATCGTAGTCCTTCAGGGCGGCGGCAGCTTCGGCCACCAGCTTCCAGAATACATTGACTCCGGCGCTGAAGTTGGGCGTAATGACCGCCGCAACCTTTCCGTTGATGGCGTTTCTCATCCTGGCGAGCTGATCGGGCGAGAAGCCCGTGGTCCCCACCACAAGATTAATTCCCATATCCGCAGCGGTGCATACATTCTCAACTGCAGCCGAGGCTATGGTAAAATCGATGAGAACGTCCGGCTTGGTGGCCGCCAGGGTCTCTCTCAGCTTTGCAGCATTTGAGACCAAAATTCCGTCACCGATAACCTTTCCCTCGCCCACGGCATCAAAACCCGCCACAAGCTGCAGATCTTTAGCTTTGGACGCCTCTTGAATTACCAGGGTGCCCATGCGCCCTGCCGCTCCCGTCACTGCATATTTGATCATGCCTTCTCGCCGAGCCTGCCCAGGACTTCCGCCAGTATCTTCTCTTTTTCCGGAGCCATCGGGGCTAATGGAAGCCGCAGCGGTCCTCCGGCCAGTCCAATGTACTTTTGAGCCATCTTCACGGGAATTGGATTTGTCTCCAGGAACATGGCTTTGACCAATGGTGACAACTCGTAGTGCAGCTTCCTTGCCGCATCCAGATTTCCGGAGAGCATGGCATCCACCATTGCCACCGTCTTCCTCGGTGCGACATTTGCCACTACCGAGACCACGCCCGATGCTCCCAGAGCCATGAGGGGCAGCGTCAGGTCATCGTCTCCGGAGAGAACCGAGAATTGTCCGCCTTGCGTCAACTCAATGATTTGAGCGACCTGGCCGGGGCTTCCGCTGGCCTCCTTTACGGCTGAGATGTTCTTAATCTTGGACAGCTTCGCGACGAGGTCCGGCTTGAGGTCGATGCCGGTCCTCTTGGGAACATTATAGAGCACGATGGGGATGTCACACTTCTCGGCAACGGCCTTGAAGTGCTCGAACATGCCGCGATCGTTGGGTTTATTGTAATAGGGCGTGATCAAAAGAGCTGCGTCTGCACCGGCATCGGCTGCATGGCGGGTCAACTCAATGGCCTCGCGAGTATTATTTGAGCCGGTACCTGCGATTACCGGAACCTTGGCGCAGTCCACGGCAATCTCGACTACTTTTTTATGCTCCTCGAAGGTCAATGTGGCCGACTCGCCGGTCGTGCCGCAGGGAACTATGCCTGCAATGCCGGACTTCTGCAGGTATTCGATGTTCCTTCTCAAACCCTCCTCATCCAGGCTTTCGTCTTCTTTAAATGGCGTGATAATTGCGGGGAACACGCCTCTAAACATCTACCTCGACCTCTCCTCTGCGAGTGGTCCTCTGCCTCATTACATTGGATATGTAGCCAGCCACACGATTGCGGATGGTCTTGTTTTTGATGTCGGTGTATTCGGAAACCTTTAGCTTGTTTTGCTCAAAGTCCGGGCTAAAGGAGCTTTCATAAGTTCTCAACAGGTCCATTGCGAAATTCTTGATATAACTAGGTTTTACACTTCCCATAATCAACACTCCAGCTAGAGCGATCTTTTGTGCTTCCTTCTGCCACCAATTTATATCTTCCCGTCCCCAAGGCGGCCTTCTTCAGTCTCGATGGAAGGTCTTGCCGGGTTTTGCCGGGCATAGGCTATTGATGATCTTAGCTGATCATCGCGACAATAGTGCTCGCAGCCTTTGCACCTCTTGGCGCAGTGTTGCCGCCTGGTTCACAGGACCTGCGCCCTTTCCTGCATTCATGCTGTTTGCGACGGCATTTGCGGCGAATTCCTTGGCATCCTTTGCCGCTTCGGGCAAGGTAGATCCCAATGCGAGAAATGATGTCAAAGCCGCGGAATAGGTGCATCCGACGCCG
>JAJRAT010000028.1 GCA_028682845.1 Methanothrix sp.
CGGGAATAAATGACATCCGATAAAACGAACCGACAGTATTCAGCTAAGGCGACATCTGCACCGACGAATCGCCCGCCCGGCGAGCCTTTCATGCGCTGGAGCGATTGGGTTGATGTTGCCGGAGAAGAGGCGCATAGAGATCTCTGCAACCAGATCTACGAGATCTTCTCCGAGCGCCTCATGATCGGGCTGTCATTGATTCTTATCCCCGTGATCGTCGCGCCGCTTCTCTTTCCTCTTCCCGGTCCCGTGGTCAATACTTTTGGCACCATCGATATCGTGATCCTTTTCGTCTTCATTCTTGAGTATGTTCTAAAGCTCGCCGTGGCGGAAGACCGAAAGGCGTTTTTCTTCCATCCCTGGCATCTCCTCGACCTGTTCATCATCCTCGTCCCGTCAGTCGGGCTTATTGTCGGAGTGGGCTACGCACAGGGCCGATTCCTGCGGTTGCTGCGGCTCTTGCGCCTGACACAGGCGGCCTCGCTGGGAGGCCGGGCCGGGCAGCGCCGCAGGTCCCTTGCCAATAATTCGCCGGAACAGTCATCGCCGCATAAGCCGCTTGGCATTCGCATCATTTCGCTCGAAAAAAATGAGATGCCTAAAACGATAGGCGACTGGAAGACCGTGGACCTCTCCACACTGAAAGGCAAGGACTATGGCGGGGATTTGTGGTGCGACATCAGTTCCGTCTCGGATAACGATATTCCTGAGCTTGGCAGGCTGTTCGGCTCGGCATCCTACATGATCGGGATAAAGATGAATCTGCGTGCCTACCCCCAGGCGGAGCGCGTGGGCGATCTCAGCATCGTCTTTGCCAAGGTTCCGACACTTGAGACGGACCCGGATGACAGCAGAAAGGTGTACTTGAGTTGGGACGGTCTCCTTTTTGCCGATGATGGGCATAGAGTCGTCACCCTGTCCCGAAATGAGGTTGCGTCGATCGCAAGAATTCCCCAAGAAGCAGAGTCCGAGGGCCTACCGCTCACGTCGCCTGCCATCGCCTACATCATCATGCGCGATTCACTCAACATTGTTGAATCGCTGATCATGACTGCAGAAGAAGAGCTTATGGCTCTGGAATCCCTGACATTCGACAACCTTCCGCCAAGATTCCTCTCTGCAGTATTCCAAATGAAAAAGGAGATGGGAATCATCATCTCCTGGTTAATTCACCTCAAAGAAGTGCTCAGCCAAATTGAGGACAAAAACGTGGTGCTGCACGGATGGAGCGAAGAGGACGGCAGGCGGTTTAAGAGCCTTCTCGATCGGTGCGGCTACATCTACGACGCAGCCTCCAACTGCAATGACAATCTCTCCGATCTCATCGACTTTTACATCAACTCCAGCTCGTTTCAGATGAATCGAGTGATGAAGGTCCTGGCAGTGCTGACTGCTTTGACCATCTTTCCCGTCGTGGTGGGCGGCTTGCTCGGAACCAATATCATTGGAAACCCCTGGGACATCACTCTGGCTCATCTCGTAACCCTTGTGGTTCTGTCCATGCTGGCCACCGGCTGGGTTTACTACAAGCTGGGATGGCTGCGGTAGACGGCGACAGCGGGACGTTTGCAGGAGACTGGTCGCAGATCAAAGGCAAAAAGAATTAGCGATCTTGGCGAATGCGATTGTCCATCCGGGAAATGCAGCATTGAACCATTTGATTTGCCAGCAAAATCCTAAAATAACATCCTCTATCCATTTAGACCGGTATACAGACCCGCAACTCAAAATTCAAAATTCAAAAGTCTTAAGGAGATACCCGATCTTGTCCAGGTTTTCAGGCGACACGGCCACAGCAAAAACATCACAACCGCCGGAGACTGTGTCTCGGCGCGAGGCTGTTGGAATCGACGACATCTCTGTTTATATTCCCAAGCTGTACCTGCCCGTCACGGGAGAGTTCGCGACCTCTCGGGGCATCGATCCCGCCAAGCTGACCCGCGGCATCGGCATCGAACGCATGGCGGTTCCCGATGCGCATGAAGACGCCGCTACGATGGCGGCCATGTCGCTATTGGAGCTGATGAGGCGATCAGACCTCAAGCCGGAGGATATCGGCAAGATCTACGTCGGCACGGAGTCGGCTGTGGATGAGGCCAAGGCCCTGGGAACCTACGTCATCGGCATGTTGGAGCAGATCTATGGCGCAGGATCTTTTCAAGACTGCTCCACGGTCGAGTTCAAGTCCGCCTGCATCGGAACCACTCAGGCTCTGGAGGCGCTGTGCTACTGGGTGGCAGCCGAGGATGAGGGCAAGGTGGGAATCGTCATCGCCTCGGATGTGGCCAAGTACCCGCTGCGCTCAGCCGGAGAGTACACGCAGGGAGCCGGCTCCGTGTCCTTGCTGTTGAAGAAGAAT
Organism: Methanothrix sp.; assembly: GCA_028682845.1. Taxonomy (GTDB): domain Archaea; phylum Halobacteriota; class Methanosarcinia; order Methanotrichales; family Methanotrichaceae; genus Methanothrix. Next base: position 2,360 of record JAJRAT010000028.1, read on the forward strand.
CCGAGGCTCATAGCTTTGGAGGGCATATTCGGTTCTTTTACCAGAGACGAGAACGACTTCTTCCGGCCCATGGGAGCGACCACTGCCGTCGTCAACGGGAAGCACAGCAACCAGTGCTATCTGGATGCCATGCAGGGCGCTTTCGACGCCTTTGCCGCCAAGGCGAAGCGCAAGGGCACGATTGTGCCGCAGGATGGAGAATGCGTCACGGATTTCTTTTCCCATTTGCTCTTTCACATTCCCTATCCGAGGATGGTCGAGTATGCCTCGGCGGCCATATTCGAGCACTACTGGCAGGGCCTTGCTCGCTGGAAGGAGGTCGAGACAGAGATTGGCGCGGAGCCGAAGGCAGGCGACTGTGAATCAGCCGACCAATTCCTGGCGGCAAAGTCCGACTATTCCAGGCGGTTTGCCAAGTCCAAGCATTTTCTGGATGCCTTCAAGTCCAAGGTCCTGGATACGACGGCATTCTCCCGCCTGGTGGGAAATATCTACACCGGCTCCATCTACTTGGGATTGGCAAGTCTCATCGAGCAGGAGAGGATCAAGAGCGGCGATAGGCTCTGTTTCGGAGCATACGGGAGCGGCTGTTCGGCCCTGGTGTTCTCCGGCTTGGTCCAGCCAAAATTCGCATCAGTTCCGAAAAGAGACATCTTCCGGAGGCTGGATTCAAGGACCCTGGTTCCACTGGCGGATTACGAGAGGCTGCATGAAGGGCTAAAGGAAAAGAGCATCATCGCGCCGTCGCAGGAGTTTGCCCTGATCGAGATAGACCATCAGGGATATCGGCATTATGGCTGGATGTGTTAGCTCGCGAAAAACTCCCATAATTTTTATTTTTTGTATTGAAAGATTTCTGTGCCCTCTCATTCAATCAGAACTTTTAAAAAGGATTAAGACATTAGAATATGTGATGGATGTTCCAAGATGCCGCTCAAAATGCTTGCAATGCATTTTAATACGGATGTTGTGACCTTACATCAGTTTAGATATTGATATCAGATCAGATTGAACTTCCTGGAGAAGATGAAGATGGGAATTGCCGAGATAAGTGGCCTGGAGACGAGCGAACTGTATATTCTATTTGTCGGTGCTGTGGCGGGCATTGCAGCAATAGTCATCGGCATCTCGATTGCCTACTTTTTCATGGTGA
>JAJRAT010000008.1 GCA_028682845.1 Methanothrix sp.
ATACATATTTAACGCCAGCAAGGCTGCCCCCCTTTCTTTCGATCCATATCCTTAATAGATCTTCCTGCAGCCAGTGGGCCTTCCGAAACCTTGAGGGCAATAAAATCATTGCTAATGCTAACTAAGATCAGTACTGCAATAGGTCTACTCAGAAATGCAGCCTTGGCGGCGTGGTTGCCCTATGGTCTCCCAGCCCCAAAAAAAATTATGGATCATGTGGCGGTGTAACCACCGTCTATGATCAGCTCGCTCCCGGTCACAAATTTGGCTTCATCCGACACCAGGTAGAGTACTCCATAGGCAATATCGTCCGGCTCGCCGATATGGCCGATGGGATGCTTTGAGTCGAGCTGCCTTTTCAGTTCTTCGCAACTCAGTCCTGACTTCATGCACTGCTCCTTGAGAAAGTTCTCTACAAGAGGCGTCCAGATGAAACCGGGATGAACGGAGTTGACGCGAATATTGTCCTTAGCGTAAAGCAAGGCATCGATCTTAGCCATGACCCGGTTGGCGGCTTTGGTGGCATGATAGGCGGGAAGATCGGGGGCTCCGATTATGCCGTAAATTGAGGAGATGTAGACGATATTTCCGCTCTTCTGCTTCTGCATATAAGGCACAACATACTTGGTGCAGAGGAATGCACCCGTGACGTTCACATTGAAGACGCCTTCCCATTCGGCACGAGTGTATTCATGAGTGGGCTTATTTGGACCAGCTATGTCGGCATTATTTACAAGGATATCGATTTTGCCGTATTTTTCATAGACGGCTTTAACCGTCTCCTCGATCCTCTTCTCCTCCGTTACATCAAGCGGATAGTAATCAGCCTTGCCTCCGGCCCGGACGATCTCCTCTGTGACCCTCGTCCCTTCTTTTTGAGATCTTCCTGCGATAATGGATACAGCTCCCTCTCGGGCCAATATCCTGGCAATAGCCTCGCCAATGCCGTAGGTGGACCCTGTAACTATGGCAACTTTTCCTTCCACACGTCCCATTAAAGACAACTCCTTTTTCTATACTATTATGGGAGTGAAACTTTATTAAACTGTAGCATCAGCAAGCATGCCATTTGCAGACATGCCTAGCAGACGAACCTGATAAGATAGCGGCAGTAGAGTAAACGGATGAACATCGGTGCCGATAATTCCTGCAGATAAAGCCAAAATCTGCATTTCACTCGCGCCTTCATTTTTTGCCGCGAATCCCTTAATCATAATTATCAACCAAAACGCCATCTTCTTGGAGCTTGGAGGCCACAAAAAGGCGCGGATGGAGCATAATTGGCGGGTGCTCATCCCTTAAGAGCGTGCTCTCATGGTGTGCAGAACGCGAAAGACAATAGAGTCGCGGCGTTGAGCGGGGCGTAGAGTCCGACTACGACTTCTATGAAATAAAATGCGACAATCCAGAATTAAGTGGCTATCGGTTGGCAAAGCTCATGGGTTGGACTAAGGAACGGACAAAACAGTGCAATTAGACAGTCTTTATTCAAAAGAGCTGATAAAAGCGGAGAGAGTTAATGCGTGCCGGTCGATTGCAGCTATCCGTGGCGGCGAGGCCCTGGCAGGAATTTTTCACCAAGGATGAGCTAAACGAGATGCATGAGCCCGAATATTGGAAAGAACCGGATCGCATAAGGACTGGATCGCATAAGGACTGAATAAGTGATATTTCTGATATCGCAAGATAGTCTCATTGTCCTTGCTCCAACGCTTAAATCATCCTTTAGTCTTGTTTTCAAGAAAATGGCCCGGCAAACCCATACCTTATAAAGGGGTAGCATCCAAAGAACTTCCCTCAAAATACATTTCAAGATGATTCCGGGCGATGCAGCTCTTGCTGGACGCCCGGTTACTCAAGAGGATAACAAATGGCAACTATCGAGGAGCAGATCCAGGCGCTGGAAGAAGAGATCTTCAACACCCAAAAGAACAAGGCCACCGAGCATCATCTGGGCAAGATCAAGGCCAAGATCGCGAAGCTGAAAGCGCAGCAGGAGCTGCAAAAGATCAAAGGCGGCGGCCAGGGCAGAAGATACTACATCAAAAAGTCGGGCGACGCTACCGTGGCATTGGTCGGCTTCCCGTCCACGGGCAAATCAAGCCTGCTAAACCTGCTGACCGGCTCCAGGTCCGAGGTTGCCGCATACCAATTCACCACCCTTGAGGTAATTCCGGGCGTCATGAAGTACAAGAGCGCCGAGATTCAGATTCTGGATATGCCCGGCATTATCAAGGGAGCGGCGAAGGGCAAGGGCCGGGGCAGGGAGGTCATAACCGCGGCCAGAGCCGCAGACATCATTCTGCTTTTGGGAGACGTTTTCAACTACAACCTGAATGTCCTGGAACGGGAGCTGTATGATGCCGGGATCAGGCTGGACAAGCAGCCGCCCAATATTCACATCACTCAGGAAAAGAAGAGCGGCATCATCCTGCGCAGCACTGTGAAGCTCACCAAAATGACCGAGTTCGAGATCGCGGATATCATTCGGGCTTACGGCATTGTGAACGCCATTGTCACCATTCGCGAAGACGTCGATACCGACAGCCTGGTGGATTTCCTGGCCGGGAACAGGGTTTACATTCCAAGCGTCGTGGCGATAAACAAGTTCGACCTCAGATACGGAGGCGTTGAGTACAAGATCCGGGATGAGCTGGGGCGGGACTACCTGCCCATCTCTTGCGCGACGAATGAGGGCGTAGAGGAGTTGAAGGATCTCATTTACGAGCGGCTGGGATTCATACGCGTCTACCTCAAGCCTAAAGGCGGCAAGGCGGACCTGGAAGAGCCGCTGGTGCTCCTGGACGGCAGCACGGTAAAGTCGGTCTGCGAGCATTTGCATCGCGACTTCGTGAACCTGTTCCGCTACGCTCTCGTTTGGGGCGATAGCGCCAAGTTCCCCGGCCAGTCCGTGGGCCTGGAGCATGAACTGAGAGACAGCGATGTGCTGTCTATCATCACCAAGAGACGGTGAGCGCGGAGCTAGAGTCGTTTTTGCGGTCGGGGTCATGCGCTCGCTCGCGCGCAGCCCGCGCACGCGCGGTCCCATGCGCGCGCCTGCCTGTGCGGCCCCGCGCGAGGGCGCGCGCGTGCGTGGCCTTCGCGAAGGATGGAGCGCGGCAAGAACCGGCATTTCGCGAATAGTACTTCGCGCGAAACGGGATCTCACGCGAAGCCGCGAAGGGACGCGAAGCCGGGCAATTACTACTATTCTCGTTTTCTTAGCATCTTTTGCATCGCGAAAAGATATCCGAAATCCGAAAACGGCAAATGCGATTGCTGTGCCATATGTCATGCAAGCGCCCGGAATCGAAGAAAAGACATAGGAGGGATGGCAGGAGCCGGACATCTTTTTTGCTCCTGCCAAGGCGGAAGGATAAGTCCCCACTCTCCTGCCCCGCCAAAATGTCGATTATCGCCGAAGGTATTAACTCTTTTTTTCATGTAGAGGTTATGTAGGTGTGATATAGGTTGC
>JAJRAT010000184.1 GCA_028682845.1 Methanothrix sp.
CTAGCGTGCTTGCGATTTCTTTATTTTGGATATTGTTATTATTATTCTTTCTAATTAACTATTAATCAATAAAAACATCCGCAAGCTCGCTTTGCGGAGAATATCCCCCAGTCTTGCGGGAGATCTTAATCTTGGCGAAGGTATTGATTGGTGAAGGTTTTGATGATACAGTCCTGGCAGTATCCTGGCCGTATTGTTTGGGATTTCTTAGGCATAGAAATTGCGATTGGATCTCTATTCTCTCAGGTCAGGGCAAGCCCATAATTGTCTCCAAACCTTTTTATATATCTACCATCTTCAGAGGATGGAAACCTGATGACCGGATGCCGCGAGAGAGCCATTGTAATCCCGTCCTCTCTCACAATGGAGAGTAGGGATGGGCGCGTAAATACGCTCAAGGTTGGCTTGATCGCTAGGGCAGCCGCAGTCTTCCGCATGAACCGCATCGTGATCTACCGAGATCCGGAGTTCAATGATACTCGGTTTATCACAATGGTGCTGCGTTACATGGATACCCCGCAGTACTTGCGTCGAATGCTCATCCCTCGCAGGGAGGAGCTTCGCCATGTGGGAGTTCTGCCGCCGCTGCGCACTCCTCATCATCCAATAAACTCAAAATCGGAATCGCTCAAGATTGGCGAGTTTCGCGTCGGAGCAGTCGTTGAAAGCGTCGGATCTGATGGCGGCGTATGGGTGGAAATCGGAATCGATCGCCCAATTCCCCTCCGCACCGTGGGTAGGTACTCGGTGGGGCAGCGCCTAAGTGTCAGAATCTTTTCGCATAACCCGCTCGCCGCTGAGCCAGTGGACCAGAAGGAGATCCCTCATTACTGGGGGTTTGAAACCGAAGTAGTGGATAGCCTTGAAGGCTACCTGGCGTCGAAAGATGCCGCCTCCGTGCTTCTTACCTCCATAAAAGGAAAGGCGATAACGCCAGAAATCCTCCAGCAAATGGGTCAATTGGGCCAGAAGCGCGATCTTGTGGTGGTATTCGGCTCACCCGCACGAGGCGTAGATGCGTTCTTGAGTTGTGAAGCAATTGGCAGATATGACATGATTAACACCATTCCGCACCAGGGAACTGAGACGGTTCGACTTGAAGAGGCCGTCTTCGCGACGCTCGCATTGCTCAACCTGGCGCAGATGGAGGACTAAATGGCAACGATACATCGACCAAGAAGAGGTTCGCTATCCTACAGCCCGAGAAAGCGGGCGAAGAGCGAGGTTCCCAGAATCAGGAGCTGGCTTGATGGGGATAAGGCCAGAATAGCAGGCTTTGCAGGTTACAAGGCCGGCATGACCCACGTCATGATGATAGACGACAGACCGAGGAGCCTCACCGAGGGCATGGAGATCTCCGTGCCCGTCACCGTTCTGGAGGTCCCTCCCATGAACATCGTGGCCGTGCGTGTCTACGAGAGCTACAATGGCGGCCTTCGGGCTGCTGGCGAGGCATGGGCGGAGAATCTCAGCCCAGATCTGGCCAGAACCATTACCGTGCCCAAGAAGACCCACGGAACATCCGACCTCGCGGCCATAGGCTCGGACATCGTTGATGTCAGAGTTCTGGCACACACCAATCCGATGCTCATCACCGGAATTCCCAAGAAGCTTCCCGAGCTGATGGAAATGCCCGTCAACGGCGGCTCCATGATGGATAGGCTCAAGTTCGCTCAGGGGTTGCTGGGCCAGCAGTTGCCCATCTCCAGTGTCTTTGATCTGGGCGATTTGCTGGATGCTTCAGCCGTGACCAAGGGCAAAGGAACACAGGGCCCGGTCAGGCGCTGGGGCATTGCCATCGCCAAGAGAAAGCACGCACGCACCGGCAAGGTGCGCCACGTCGGAAACCTGGGTCCCTGGCATCCGGCGCACATCAGCTGGCGCGTACCGCAACTGGGTCAGATGGGATACCACCAGAGGACGGAATTCAACAAGAGGCTCATGTTCATCGGCAATGACGGCACGGAGATAACGCCCGAAGGCGGATTCCCCGGCTACGGACTGGTGCGCAATCAGTATGTCCTGATCAAGGGCAGCGTTCCCGGACCGATCAAGAGAATGGTCAGAATGAGACATGCCGTCAGACCAGGAGCTAATTTCGTGAAAGCGCCTGAGTTCCTCTATGTGAGCAAAGAATCCAAGCAGGGGGTCTAGGCGATGAAGGCAAATGTCATTGATCTATCAGGAAATACAAGCGGTCAGATCGAGCTTCCTCCCGTCTTCGAAGAGGAGTACAGGCCGGATCTGATCAAGAGGGCAGTTTTGGCCGCTCAGGCCAACCGGCTTCAGGCTTACGGTCCTCACTTTTACGCCGGCATGAACACCTCTGCCCAGTCCTGGGGTCCGGGACACGGTGTCTCCAGGGTTCCCAGAATTAAGAACGGCAGAAAGGCTGCGGGAATACCAATGGCCGTCGGCGGACGCAGGTCACACGCACCTCAGCCCAATGCCGATTACACCGAGAAGGTCAACATCAAGGAGAGGCGCAAAGCCATCCGCTCGGCCATAGCCGCAACGTCCTGCACCGAGCTAGTAGCCGCTCGCGGTCACAGGTTCTCCCGAGAGCTGCCGGTTGTTGCTCAGGATTCTCTCGAATCTCTCAACAAGACCGTTGACGTCAAGAAGTTCCTGGTGGCGGCAGGCCTATGGGACGATGTCATGAGGGCGAAGGAAGGAAGGCATATTCGCGCCGGCAAGGGCAAGCTGCGGGGAAGGAAGTTCAAGGGCCGAAAGAGCCTGCTCATTGTCGCCGGAACCGATAGCGGTCTTGGCAAGGCAGCCAGGAATCTGCCCGGTGTGGACTTCATCACCGTGGAGAAGCTGAATGCCGAGATGCTGGCACCCGGTACTCACGCCGGGAGACTGACTGTCTGGACAGAGTCCTCCCTGCAAAAGCTGAGTGCAAAGAGCTCTTCGGAGGCCAAGCAATGATTATCAAGAGTCCATACGTCACAGAAAAGGTCACCGGCATGATCGACTCCAACGACACGCTGGAGTTCCTGGTGAACATGCAGTCCACCAAGCCGGAGATCAAGAGGGCCCTGAAGGAGCTTTACGATGTCGATGTCCTGACAGTCAGGACCATGGTAACTCCCCGGGGACAGAAGAAGGCCATCGTCAAGCTGGCCGGAGAGGGAAGCGCGAACGAGCTAGCCACAAGGCTGGGACTGCTGTAGGTGGATTACAATGGGACATCGAATCATATCTCAGAATAGAGGTGCTGGAGGTCCAACATACAGGGCACCCTCTCATAGATACAGGGCGGACATCAAGCACATCAAAGTCGATAGCAATGAAACCATTAAAGGCGTGGTCCAGGAGATCATGCGCGATCCCGCCCGAACCGCTCCCGTGGCGCTCGTGGCATTGAGCAATGGCGAGATGAGATACATCCTGGTTCCCGAGGGAATGTTCGTGGGCCAGGAGGTCGCATGCGGCATTTCCGCTCCTATCGAGCCCGGAAA
>JAJRAT010000110.1 GCA_028682845.1 Methanothrix sp.
AACCCATCATTTTCTTGATATCCTCTTCCGGTGTGCTTATCAGCCTGATGTCGTACTTTTCCACCAGTATCTTCAGCATGTCGTCGTTGATCCATCCCGGCACAATCGGCCCGAGATAAATCCCCTTGATTCCCAATGCAAGCAGCGACCAGAGAATGGCCACGGCCTTCTGCTCCATCCAGCTCACCACCAGCGTCAGCGGCAGGTCGTTCACACCAACACCGAACAATTCCGCCAGAGCCTGGCCCACTTCCAGGGCTACGATGGCGTCATTGCACTGGCCGAGATCGATGAGCCGCGGGATGCCCTCGATATTGCCGAGATCCAGGTCGTTGAAGCGGAACTTGCCGCAGGCGAGGGTCAGCACCACCGTGTCCTCGGGGAGCTTTTGCACAAACTCGCGGTAGTAGTCCGACCTCTTCAAAGGCGCATCGCATCCGCCCACCAGGAAGAACCTCTTGATCTTGCCCTCCGTTACGAGTTGCTTGATCTTGGCGGCATGGCTGAGCAGAACGGATGTGGAAAAGCCGGTGGTCAGCTCATAGTCTCCGGGCGCGTCGGGCAGCTCCGGCAAAGAGCGGGCCATAGCGATCACTTCAGAGAAATCGTAGCCCTCGATGTGCTTGACGCCGGGAAGGTAGACCGGCCCGGCGGCGAACATGCGGTCTTTGTACTCATCACGCGGGATGAGGAAGCAGTTGGAGGTGCCAAGAATTGCCATCGGATATTTGGCAAAGAGCTGGCGCTGATCAAACCACGCTTTCCCCAGGTTCCCGGCCAGGTTCCTGTACTTCTTCAAGCCCGGATAGCCGTGGGCGGGCAGCATCTCGGAGTGAGTGTAGACGAAGACATCCGTTCCTTCCACCTGGCCCAGGAGCTTGTCCAGCATGTGGAGGTCGTGGCCTGTTACAAGTATTCCGTGCCCCTTCACTGTGCCCGTTCGTACCTGAGTCGGGACCGGCTCGCCGAACTTCTCGATGTGCGCCTTCTTGAGCAGTTTCATGGTGCGAATGTTCATCTCGCCGGCCTTGACGGCCAGGTTGAGGAACTCAGCCGGATCGAAATTGACGTTGGTCAGGGTGGAGAAGAATCCTCGCTCGATGAACGCATCCACCTCGGGATCGGTATAGCCCAGTTCCCTGGCGTGATAGAGATAGGCGCTGATGCCCTTGATGGCGAAGAGCAGGTTGTCCTGCAATCGGGCCACGGTCGCTTCCTTTCCACAAACGCCTTTCAGTGTGCAGCCGGTACCTCTTGCAGTCTGAGAGCACTGGTAGCAGAACATATCAAGTTTTTCAGTTGCAGCCATATTTTGTTTACCTCCTTATTGATTTTGAGTCGATGCTTGAGACTAAATAATTCCATTAAATTCCATTTTTTATTTTCAGTTATATTAGTTCGTTAAAGCATATACGACTTTCACTATCCGCAGGATTTTTTTGATCCATTACAGTTTGATCGGTCCACCATTCCAGCTATCGCCGTCCGGCTCCCGACACTTTTTTGGTGAGCAGGCATCTCACCAAGACAAGTATACTAAAGATACCAAAGTATAAAGCCTAGAGCGTTTCCCAAAAGATACCACTAGCAAAAGGCTTGACAAATCCGTGGACAATCATGCGCAGTCTCCGCATACGGTCATGCGTAGTTTCCGCATGGTCCGGGCAAAAGGGAAAATTCGGACGAATTGGGCTGGAAAAGAGGCAATACGGTAAGCGCAAAAAGAGGCATGAACGGACTTATGCCGGGGCACTCAGGCTGGATTTTGCATTCTTTATTCGCTTTTGGCCCGGCGGCCCTTCCGGGTCCGGCTTTCATAATTCGTTGTCAGGAAACTGGCTGCAGGTGAATTTATTGAGAGATTCTTCCAGGAAGCCGGCAATTCCGCCGGGATGGTGCGCCTCAAGAGCATCAAGTTCTGCCACCTTCTTTGGATCGAGCGAGTGAGATTTTAGGTATTTTTTAAACCGCTCTTGCTCGTCTTTATCAGATCCGTTCTGATGCATTGGAGCCTTTTGCGGGAGATTCTTTTGCAGGGGGATCTTGAGGGTGGAAATTTGTTCGGGAAGAAGGCCGATGCATTTGACTTTTATGTCTGAGCCGCAACCTTGCGGCTTTGCTTTCGCGATCATGGCCGCCAGATTCGCGGCAAAGAAGGCTGCATTTGGTGCAAGGTCATTTAGACAGAGAATGATCGTTTGCCTCTCTGCCGCTCGGCAGAATAACGAATCCAATGCATCCTTGGAGGGCGTTTTATGAACCGAGACCAGGGCCGCATTATGTTTTCTGCAGACGGGAATAAGCAGCGGATAAAGCGAGGTCTTATTCACCCAGACTTCAACGGAGCACGGCAAGTTTCCAGCCTGTTCCGGCAAGAGGGTCAGCTCTCGCAAAGACTCGTCAATGATGGCATCATCCGGGACGTATCCCTGCGCCTTCGCCTTGCCCAGCCATTTTGGCAGCTTCTCTCCGTCATTCTCGTGATAGGGCCTCATGATGCGAATCTCACCCACAAAGCCGCCGCAGATGGGATAATCTGATACATCCCTTTGCAAAGCGTAATAAAACAGGCCCCGCTCCGTGGTCCTGGATCTGCCGGTCTCCTTCACGAAATCCGCGTAAGCCCTTGCCACCCACTTGGACTTGGTCCTGTCCGTCTCCGTCTCCACAAATGCATCAGTCATTATCTGCTCCTCTCGTCCACTTTGGATCTCTGCTCCTCTCTTTCACTTTGGATCTTGCTGCTCCTTTGGCTTCCTGCAACAGTATATTCCTGTGAGAGTATATTTTGGATACTAAGGTATTTAGGCAAGAGCGTTTCCACAAAGATACCATGCAGGAAGGATGCACCGTAAACCTCACGGTAAAGTACATCGCTCGAAAATGGACCATGCTCATTCTTCTGGAGCTTTACAAAGGTGAAGGGCATGTCCGGCGCTTCTCCGAGTTGAAGAGCTGTCTTGGCGAAATCACCCAAAAGGTGCTTTCGGCGCGGCTCAGAGAGCTGGAGAAAGAAGGCTTGATCGAGAATCGGGTGGACAAGACCACTTTTCCCGTGAAGAGCGAGTACATCCTGACCGAGAGCGGCCTTGAAATCATCAACATCATCAAGGATATGAAGCGCTGGGCGCTGAAGTGGAAGATATCCAACATAGAGTGCGGCTGTCAGGATTGCAGCCAGTGCGTGCTGTGAGGATAGATCTTGGATTGAGGGATGGATAAATTCAGGGTGAAAATGCCATCCTGATCATTTTTCCTGAATGTTCATCCATTCGAAAATCTCCTTTGCATAGAGGGCACAATCTAGAAATCGAGTGATTTCTCGATTCTTCCAAGGCCATCATGATGCTCATTTGACTGTTACCTGTGATGTTTGAAGCAATTACCACTCACATCATAAAATTGATGCGTATAGTC
>JAJRAT010000095.1 GCA_028682845.1 Methanothrix sp.
GAAAGAACTGTCAGATAGAGTGCATGAGTGCCCTTATTGCGGTTTCTCATGCAATCGAGACTACAATGCCTCCAGGAACATACTGATCGCAGGGATGGAACAGCCCGTAGCGCCCATAGAGTCAAAACCTCTACATCACATATCCGTGAGGCAAGTTTTGGCGATGAAGTGGGAAGCCGCGCCCTTCAGGACGCGGTAGTTCACTTATTCCTACCCGATCGCTCACAATTCCAGCGGCTCAAGCTCGCTGGCCAATCTGTGCAGCTCTTTGGTGTCCAGGGACAGCGGGTCGATATGCACAAGCATGATGGCATTCTTCAGGGCGATCTCATCCCTCTGCGATTGAATAAACCTGAGAACCGTCTCATAGTTGCTCTGGGTGATGAGATACCCCAAACCTTCCAGAATGACGACAGGATAGCTGGCCGTCTCAAGGAAGTCGGAGATCATGCCGCTCAGGCGCGGGAAGTTCGTCGGGTCCACAGTCTTGTAGCCGGGCTCGCTCTTTTGCGTCAGCCAGATGACGGTCTCTTCCGGCACGCTGTACCGCTCACCTAATATTTCGGGATTGTACCTGCTGATGCACAGTCCATCCATGCCGTGGCTCACCAGCTCGGAGAAAAGCTGCAGGCTCTTTTGCGGCTTCTCCTCCTCCAGAACATAGGTGGTTGCGGGGAGAAGAGATATCTCGTAAGGGCTCCTGCCGTAGCTCTTCATGAGATCGGCCACGGACTTTGTGAGGTTGAAGACTGGATCGTGCTTCTTGATGATCTTGGCCAGCCTCCTTACCGCCATGAAAAATCCGCGGCGGTTCAAGGCCGGGCCCGACCCGATCTTCAAGAATGACCCGGTCCGCGCCGCATCCCGCATATCCGGCTCGCACCCGGCGCTCTCCTCGTCCTCGGCTTCAAGAGCACAGGTCTTCTGCAGCCATTGCGGCTCAAAGAAGCTCCCGGCTTCCAGCTGCGCATTGACTTCCTCCACCAATGCATCCCTCGTCTCGACGGCCAGACGGGAGAGCATGGTCTCGGAAAAGAGCCGGAAGAGGTAGACGGAAAGCGGACCGAGGGTGAAGAGCAGTTCCTTCGTCTCGTTTACGGGTGCAGGCAGCAAGGCATGAACAAACTCGGGCCGTTCCGCCAGGACCAGCCGGGTCTTCCGCCCCAAAATCTCCATGTGGTAGACAAAGTCCAGCATCTCTCTCTCAGGAACCGCTTTCTCGTCCTCCTGCATCAACTGCTCCATGCTGTCTATGAGGACGATGCTGTTCTTGCTGGAATCCACGAAGGATTTGACCGTCATGAAGAGGAGAGGAAAGTTGCGGGGCGAAATGTAGCGGTCGCTGCCCTTCTCGTCGCTCAGCCTGATGATGGGCGTCTCCTTCAAGCCCCACTTGCGCCGCACCTCTTCCGGAGCCTGATGGGTGATACACAGCCCCTCCACCCCGTGCAAGACCATATCGGCAAAGACCTCGTATGCCTTCTCAGGAGCCACGTAGATCTTTCCAGTCTCCAGATCATATGTCGGCAGCGTGGCCCTGGCTTCTTCCATCACCGGCTTCACCGGGATTTGATCCTCCACAATCATCCTCGCCGCGGAAGGTCCTACCGAGCCGGTAAGCGTCCTCTCGAAACGGCTCCACAGTTCCCGGAGCTGGGGGGCGTCGATCTTCTCCCGGCTGATGCCGAGGCGCTCCAGATCCTCTTCCACCTGCATCCTCGCCCTGGCCTTCCCGATGTAGAGGGCAAGAGTTGCCTCCAGCTCCTCTACGCTCCCCAAAGGCGCGGCTTGGGTTTCCTTCTTCGGGACAGCAGGTGCTTCGGTTGGCGTTTCTTCTTTATGATTGTCTCTGAGGGCATCCACAAAACTGCTGGCAATGGCCTGTTCCTCCGGGCTTGAGCGAGAGGATAGCGATACGAGAACGTAGAGGCTGCCGTTGACGAGCAGCGTCCAGAACATGGAGTTGGTCCACGGGTCCAGCCCCAGGCCGAAAAGGTCGGTGGGCTTGAGCAAAGCTATGCCGAAGGGACCATTGTTCACCAGATCGCCGAGGAATCCGGCTTTGCCGGAGATCGTCGGAATCAGGGCCGTGTAGGTCCAGAGCAAAAATCCCGATGCCAGAGCGGCTACAGCTCCCTCCCGGCTTCCCTTTTTCCAGTACAGGCCGCCAAGAGCTGCCGGAGCCAGTTGGCTGGCTGCCAAAAATGAGACAATCCCGATCTCTGAGAGGATCTGATACGTCGCGGCGCGTGAATAAAGATAGCCGAGCAGCACCACCAGAAGGATATTGAGCCGTTTCGTGTTGAGCAGAGTGCCGGCCAGATTTTTGCCGTCTCCCGCACGCCTCAGGAGATAAGGCATCTCCAGGTCATTGAGCAGCATACTGCCGACGGCCACGGACTCCACGAGAATCATGGCTGTGGCTGCCGAGGTCCCTCCTATGAAAACGAACAGAGCGAGCCAATCCTGGCCGTGCGAGTATGGAATCGCTATGATAAACGCGTCTTTGAGACCTGGAGTATTGAGGAGCAGTCCGCCCCAGGCGATGGCCGGGACGAAGATATTTATCAAAAACAAATAGAGCGGAAAGAGCCACATCGCCTTTTTTAAATGAGCCTCATCGCAGTTCTCCACAACCGTGACATGAAATTGCCTGGGCAAGAAGAGGATGGCAAAGAAGGATATCAACATCATGGAAAACCATAGCGTATAATCGATGTCGATGAGATCCTGGTAGGCCTGGCTCTTGGAAGCCAGATTTGCCATCGCTCCCGCGATATCTCCATATCCCAGGAAGATGCCGTAGGTGACATAGATCCCCACCGCCAGGAAAGCAACGATCTTCACCAGCGATTCAAAGGCAACTACCGCAATCAAACCCTCATGGTGCTCCATCGGGTCCAGGTGTCTCGCCCCGAAGATGACGGCAAATGCTCCCAGCAGCAGCGCCACGATCAGTTTGCTCTCCAGAGGAAGCCCCGGAAATATCTGTTGCCCGCTTAAAATATCCAGAGACGTGGATATGGCTATGAGCTGAAGTGCCACATAAGGCGTGACCATGATCAGGCAGAAGACCGCCACTACCGCACCGATGGCATAGCTCTTGCCATAGCGAAAGCTGATGAAATCGCTGATGGATGTCAGGCGGTACTCCTTGGAGATTCTTATCATCTTGCGGATGACCACCCATCCGAGCAGCATGGCCAGGACCGGTCCCAGGTAGATGGGCAGGAATTCTATGCCGGTGGACGCCGCCCGGCCTACCGAGCCGTAAAAGGTCCAGGAGGAGACATAAACGCACAGCGACAGGGCATAAACATAGGGATTGGCGACGATGCTTCTGCCCATCAGCTTGCGGCGGTCGGCATATTGGGCTATGCCGAAGAGCAGGAGCAGATAAACGACCATAAC
>JAJRAT010000161.1 GCA_028682845.1 Methanothrix sp.
CCCCTCAAAGAATGGAGCAAGATTTTCTGCACGTGTTTTTATGTCCTGTGGCAGGGGCTTGTGCCTATTCCAGCGCTCAGGTATGCCCAAGAATTATCACCTTTGTTCAAGCCAATCATTTGATTGTATTAATACTTGAGGCAGATCATATGCGACGGTCTTCATAGCGCCAGCCAGGATGGGCACCAGCATCGCTCATTAGTCCAGCTTCCTAATTTCAGCCTTCGTCTCAGTCGTTTCGCTTACATCGCTGTCTGTTCTCTTTGCATTTTTCCCCGCGCCAGGGAGAAGAGCATGCCCATCAGGCAGAGGCCGGCGAATATGCCGAAGGCGACTTTTATGCTGACCATGAGTTCATCCATCTGCGCAGGCGCAATCTCGACATGCCCCATGATTACGGAAAACGTGAGCATGGCAATGCCGAGGCTTATCATCTGGCCGATGAGCCGCATGGTGCTCACCATTCCCGAGGCGAGGCCGTAATAGCACGGCTCGACGGCGCTCATGATGGCATTGGCGTTGGGCGAGGAGAAGAGTGCAAAGCCAAGACCGAGGAGCATCAAGCTGGCAAGGATGAGGCCAAGCGATGTCTCTAGGGTCAGGAATGAGAAGACGGTAAGGCCGATCACGCACAGCCCCATGCCTGCAGAGGCCACTATCCTCGGCTCCATGCGGTCTGAGAGACGACCGGCAAAGGGCGAAAAGACAACCTGCACAATCGGCTGGGCCACCAGAATCAGCCCTGTAGTTTGCGGATCAAATCCCTTCAGATACTGCAAGTACAGGCTTAAGAGGTAGGCCACCGCAAACGTGGAACTGTAGTTGATCAGAGCGGCCAGGTTCGAGAACAGGAACACGGGGTTGCGGCGAAAGACGCCGACATTAACCACGGGATTTTCTGCTGCCAGTTCCCAGCGCAGGAAGATTATCATCAGCAGAGCGGCCAGCACCAGCAGATATCCTCCCTCTGCATCCGGGATGATGGAAAGCCCGAAGATCAGAGAGAAGAGAGAACCGGCATAAAGCAGCGTGCCGATGATATCGAATCGTCCGTCTTCCTGGCAGTGTCGATCGTCTTTAATCATCATTTGGGCGAGAATCGCTGCCAGGAGCGCATAAACCATGATTCCCGCGTAGATAAAACGCCATCCGGCATATTGAGTGATGATCCCGCCCAGGAACGGTCCACTGGATGAGCCCACGTAAACGATGGCCACATTGATGCCGAGCACATTGCCCCGGTGCTTGGCCGGGAAAGCAGAGGTGAGGATGGCAATGCCCGTACCGAAGATCATGGCGCTGCCCACTCCCTCAATTACGCGCGAAGCGATAAGCATCAACTCGGTACTGGATATGCTGCAAAAGAAGGAGGATACGACGATGATCAGAAGGCCCGAGACGAACATCTTCTTCCTTCCGCGCATGTCGGCGATGCGCCCGAAGGGCACTACAAAGACGGCTGCTGAGAGCAGAAAGCCCGTGACGATCCATCCCAGGAGCGCCTGGTCGGGGATGGCGAAATCGGTGTTGATGGAGGGAAGCGCAACATTCACGGACGAGGCCAAAAACGGCGTGATGAACGACGTCATGCAGACGACGAGCAGCACAGCCTGGTCATTCTTCATTGCATCCGATGTGGTGAAGCGCTTAATTCATAAAGGCATCTGAAGCGATTGATCAAAAAGCAAAGAATTGGCGGCCAGAGATCCGAATCCCATCAGCCAAAATGATTGCCGAAAATGAAATTTGAAAAGACAAATTTCTTAGACCTTCACTTCCAGCATCCTTTCAATCGCCCTTTTGGCCCGTACCGCAATATCTTCCGGCACGCTCACCCGCGGCTCCAATGTTTGCAAAGCGCGCAGCACCTTTTCCAGATTCGTCTTCTTCATGTTCTGGCAGACGGCCTTCTCGCTGAGCGGATAGAACTGCTTTTCCGGATTCTCTTTCTTCAGACGGTAGATCATGCCGACCTCCGTGCCGATGATGAACTCGCGGGCGGCGCCGGACTTGGCATGACGGCCCATCCCGGCGGTGCTGTAGACGAAATCGGCCTGATCGATGACCTCTGGGCGGCATTCCGGGTGCACCAGCACTTCAGCTCCAGGATGCAGGGCGCGGGCCGCTTTAACCTCATCGGGGGTGAAGTGGTCGTGCACGTAGCAGTAGCCGTTCCAGGGAATGATCTGCTTCTTGGTATGGCGGGCAACGTATGCTGCCAGGTTCCTGTCGGGAATGAAGATCACTTGATTTTGATCCAGGGAATTTGCAACCTGAACGCCGTTGGCTGAGGTGCAGCAGATATCGCTCTCCGCTTTGACCTCAGCGGTCGAATTGACGTAGCAGACGACGGCTGCATCCGGATAGAGCGTCTTCAGCTCGCGTAACTGACCGGGCGTGATCATGTGAGCCATGGGGCACCAGGCACCCTTCGCAGGCTGGACCACCGTCTTTTGCGGCGAGAGGATGGCTGCCGTCTCGGCCATGAAGTCCACTCCGCAAAATATAATCACATCTTCATCCAGGCGCGCCGCTGCCCTTGATAGCTCCAGGGAGTCGCCCACCAGGTCGGCCACATCCTGGACGTCAGGTATCTGGTAATTGTGGGCCAGGATAACTGCGCGGCGCTCCTTCTTCAAAGCAAGAATCTCTTCTAACATAGCGATCGAGACGGCAAAACCTATAAGATACTATTATTTCAACCTATTTAATAGTTTTACTTAATAATATTATTCCAATTAAACTTTAATTGATCAGGCATTGATCCGGCCAATTGACCTAAAAAATATCTGTACTCAGTCAGCCTCCGATGGCGGCAGGAAACAGCGCCACCTCATCACCCTCAGCCAGCCTGGTCGATAATCCTTGCAAGGATTCTATATTTTTTCCTTTCACAAAGATGTTCACATCCTCTCTCAGCCCCGCATCGCCGAAGAGAAGCAAAAACGCTTCCGGCCTGGATCTCGCCAGAGATTTCAATAGCGAATCAACATCTGCGCCCTCTGCCAATTCCACAGTCCTTTCCTTTCCCAGGATATTGCGAAACGCGGCAAAAGACTTGACGATTATTATCATTTGCAGCCTCCCTCGGCCATCTCCTTCGTTCGCCGCAAGGCGGCCATAGCGTCCTCCATCTTGAAGTCCCTGCCTTCGTCTTTCAGGAATTCGCGCAGCCTCTGCAGCGTCTTTGCATCCACCCGCCCCTCAGCGGAGCGCATCATCCGCTCGTAGGTTCGCTCCGGGAAGTATTGGGACTGAGCACATCGAAACAGCTCGTCGCGGGCGGCGGCATCTATTATGCCGCGCATCTCCGCCAATTCCAGATTGAAACGGATATTGACCAGCGGCTCGGAGCGCGGCTCCCAGGTGAAGGGATCGAAGATGAGGGCCACCTCATCGTCCGAGACAAGC
>JAJRAT010000016.1 GCA_028682845.1 Methanothrix sp.
AAAAAGCTCGGCTACTGCTGGTTTGCCTGAGCGATCCGCTTCTTGTGCAAATCCTGCAATAACTGAATAAAAATAACATTATATCTGAGTTCTTGGCATCACTGCTTCGTCGCCCTGAATTTCCAGGATTCGATGCCTAGCTTAATCATCTCGCCGGTTACGGTGTTCGTTCCCCAGTAGTCATTCTCGTTGGTTCCGTACATGGATGCCGTGCTGTCCATGATGCAATCGATTCTAATTGCCACATAGACGCCGGAGCCCAAGGGGTAGGTGCCCTCAAAGACTGCACCGTTATTCGTGTATTGCCCCTGTATCGATCCACTGCTGCCGGTGAGTACCGGCCCTGCAACGGAGTCCTGGATGCTCCAGGCATCAGTCTTCAGGTTTCCGGGCTTTGGCGCGTAGGGATCGTTAGGGTTTTGTGCATTCGATGTCACAAGCTCGGCCAGCACATTCCAGTTTCCGGGAAGATACAGTCTCGCATCATCTGACGCAGTGACGCAGCCGCAATAAACCATTGCCGCCACCGAGAATACCAGAAACAGGCAAGGAAGTGCGCTTGATGATTTCGGGAAATTACTCGTCATGTGGACCACCCAGCCTCAATTTTCCTAATTTCAGAAAATAAAAAATCGTCGATTGCTCGCTTCGAGTCCTTTTTAGATTCCGTCCAGCCCCTGCTCCAGATCCGCAATAATGTCCTCGCCTCCCTCGATTCCGACCGAGACTCTCACCAGTCCGTCGGCAATGCCGAGCTGCTCGCGCATCTCCTTCGGCATGACGGCGTGGGTCATGGATGCGGGATGCTCAACCAGGGTGTCCACCGAGCCGAGGCTCACCGCCAGGCTGCACAGCTTCAAGCGGTTCATGAGAGTGCGCCCGGCCTCGACGCCGCCCTTCACCTCGAAGGAGAGCATGCCGCCAAAGCCGCTCATCTGCCGCGCTGCAACAAGGTGCTGCGGGTGAACGGCAAGGCCCGGATAGTTGACCTTCTCCACTTTGGGATGATTTTGCAGGAACGTGGCAAGCTGCATGGCATTTTCCTGATGCCGCTCCATGCGCAGGTGTAGCGTCTTTAGGCCGCGCAGGCAGAGCCATGCCTCATGGGTTCCCATGGTGCCGCCTGCCAGGAGCGATGGCCGCTTCATCCTCTGGATCAGCTCTTTCGATGCCACAGCCACGCCACCCAGCAAATCTCCGTGGCCGCCGATGTACTTGGTGCAGCTCTCGACCACGATATCCGCGCCAAGCTGCAGCGGTCGCTGAAAGTATGGCGTGGCGAAGGTGTTGTCCACCACCAGGAGGGCTCCCGCCTCTCTTGCAATCCGGCTGATGGCGGCAATGTCGCTGACGGCCATGGTGGGATTGGCGGGAGTTTCCAGAAAGATCATCTTTGTGTTCTCATGCAGGCTTGCCGACACGCCTTCCGGGTCCGTCGTATCGACAAAGCTCACATCGATTCCGAATTTGGGAAAGAGCGTGGAAAAGAGCCCATAAGTCCCGCCGTAAATGACGTTGGCGGAGAGCAGATGGTCGCCTGCGGCAAGGTGGGAGAGGATCACCGCAGTCTCTGCCGCCATGCCGGAAGAAAAAGCAAGAGCCGCCTCACCGCTTTCCAGAGAACTGATCTTCTCGATGAAGGCCGCGTGGGTGGGCGTATTCGGGGCGGAGCGGATGTATCGGTATCCCGGTCCGCCGGAAAAGGTTGCCGCCGCCTGCTCGGCGCTCTCGAAGACATACGTTGAGGTCTGATAAATGGGCGTGGCATGAGCGCCGTATGGATTATGTCCCTCCCCGGCATGAACGCAACGGGTGGCAAAGCTGGGCTCTCTGGTCAAAGGAATCACCAAATGCTATTATGGTACTGTTCCGAAATATAGCTTCCCTTTCCGGCATATCCGGAGATCTTGTCGATGCAGAGATCTGTTGATCCAGAGATCCGTCGATCTAAATATCTCTGGACCCAAGGATCATTCTCAATCCGCCGGGCGCTCGGCGGCAAAATCCATCCCGCCGGGAGTTCGTCGGTCAATATTTATAAAGCCAGGAACTCTACGTGAGCAAGTCAGTACTCTGAAAGAGTCCAGATGCTTTGAAATGACATCTCATTGGTGAGTTGACTATGCTGGAAAGACTGAAAAAATCATTATTGGAGGCTCCCGTCTTCAAGCGGGGCAGCTATAACTATTTCATTCATCCCATCACCGACGGCGTGCCCGAGGTTAAGCCGGACCTGATTCGGGAGGTCGTGGGAAATATCGTGCGCATCGCCGACCTGGAAGTGGACAAGATCGTGACCGTCGAAGCCATGGGAATTCCCATCGGCATTGCCCTCTCTCTGATCTGCGACATCCCGCTGGTGATAATTCGCAAGCGAAAGTACGGCCTGCCCGGCGAGATCGAGGTCAGCCAGGTCACCGGCTACTCCAAATCCCAGCTCTTCCTGAATGGAATCAATAAGGGAGACAAAGTCATCGTTGTGGATGATGTGATCAGCACCGGCGGAACTCTGCTGGCCACGCTTCAGTCCCTGAAGGTAGCAGGGGCCATTGTCAAAGACATCGTGGTGGTAATCAAGCGCGGCGAGGGACAGGAGAAGCTCTCGGCCCTGGGATTCGATGTCAAAACTATGGTCGAGGTCGATGTCGACGAGACGCACGTAACCGAAGTTATCGAATGCAAGAACACCAGGATTCCATGAGCCTTGAGGTGAATCTTGCAGCCGAGACGCGAAAGTGGCTGGTGAAAGCGGAAGACCTGTTCGCTAATATCTCCGGAGAAGAGCATTTCCTGGAGAACATCTCCGCCTACATTCGCGACTCTCATTATTTTCTGGAAAATGGCGACCTGATCCGGGCCTTTGAGGCGGTAATCTGGGCCTGGGCTTGGATGGAGATTGGTCTTGAGAGGGAAATCCTGGTGAAAAATTCTCAGGAAGATGCAGGAAATTCACGGGAACCGGCTTGAAATTCGCAGGAACAGGCGAGAAATTCATATGAACGGGTGAGAAATTCACAGTAATGGACTAGAAAATCTTATGAATACTTATGAACGTCAGCTTGTGAGCAATCCTGCGGTATGATGCACCGGATCAGCGGTTAGGATGAGTCTGCCCTGTGAGTCGACGTCGACCTATCCGAATATGACGAGGCCGATCAAAAGCGAAGCAGTGTTCCCTGCAAAGGCGAGAATTATTGCTTTTTTATATTCGATGTCGAGAAGGTATTTGATCAAAACAGTCTCCGCGGTTGCCACAGCCAGTTCCAAAAGCAGGAGCTGATCCATCTCGTAGTTATAGATGTAGTTGAAGAGCGGATTGGTGAAGGAGTTGACCAGAATCGAATACCAGAGCAACTTCAATGGATCGCGGCGAATTATGATAAACCA
>JAJRAT010000215.1 GCA_028682845.1 Methanothrix sp.
CCACCAGAAACTCACGGCTGCCGTCTTGCAGCGTGAGGTTCATGTCCGTCAGGTTGCGGCGCACGGTATCCGAGATCGGGCCTACCAGTATTGCCTCTTTTGTATTGAGGCGCGCCAGTGCCGAAGCCGTCTCTGCAGGCAGTCCGTCATTCACGAAGAGGAGAGGCCAGTTGAGATAGGACGCAATTGGCGCGGCCTGGAGGGCTGCGCTGTAGTTCTCGCCCACCAGCACAACGCCGGGGCTGCTCTTCCAGTATCGGCTGATCTTCTCGGCCAGATCGAAGCTGTTATTTGCCGCCAGCTTCCGATCGCTCTTCCAGGAGACATTGCCGATATCAAGCGAGCTTCCGCCAAGCTGCGTCAACAGCCACCTGGCCGCGGACGACGGCGGCTCCAACTCCGACCAGAGGGGTGTGTAGACGACGTTGTACTCAAAGGCCACTCCCGCAGCACCAGCCTTTCTGAGGTCCTCAATATATTTGACTGCGCCTTCCACGTTCTGGGTGGAGAGGACGTAGCCCGCGTAGTCGTCGCTCAGCCTGACATAGACCGGTTTGCCGCTCATGCCGGCTGCCAGGTGCACGTCCTGGGCCGAGAGCGGAGAGATGATGGCGAAATCCGCCTTCTGGATTATGTCCGCATAATTGTAACCCTGGTTGCGATCAAAGGGATTGTCCAGAGCAACGCCGAGCTTCGCAGGGCCAAGGTCCTCGGTGATGTTTTTGGCATCGCTCACGATTTTTGATACCTGCTCTTGCTTCCACTGACTCCATCTTTCCCGGTTGTAGCTGTTGGCGTTGACTTTCGTGATATCTATGCCGGTATCGCTGTAAAACTTCTCTTTGCACACGTCACAGAAGCAATAGTTCTCATCCTGGAATCCGAATTTATAGAGCACTACTCCGTCCGCTTTGTAGTCGTCGATCAAGGTCTCTATCTTGCTGTAGAGATAATCCTGGACCTCCAAATTCACAGGACAGAAATAGCTGGCATTGCCGCCGATGTCCGGATTGGCAACCTGAAGCCAGCTTTTGTCGATCTTGGCCTCATCAGGAGATAGGCTCTCCAAGCCCGCCTGGGAAAGCAGCGCTTTCCTGGCATCGTTTACGGCCTCGATCTGAGCGACCTCTGTTTGCGCTATGGCCGGAAGCTCCAGGGATGCGGTGACATAGGCCTTCATGCCGTCTTTATGGGCTGCTTCTACCAGAGCTTTGACCTTGTCGCCCTCGCCGTGAACAGTGACGGTAGTGATATTGGCCGCCTTGAAGGTATTGAGGACGGCGGTTGGACCATACTTTTCCAGATCGCTCCCTTCAACCCATCCGTTCCGGTCTCCCGCAGACACGTCTTTGGGCAAGATCAGCAGCGGCTTTGTGATCGTCCGGTTGTCTTCCGACCAGATGGCCAGAGGCGTGGCAGCGACTGAGCCATGCCAGTCGTCTGCACCGACAAGAATGAGATCATCTACACCTGCCTTAACGCCTCGTTCCAGCGGACCGTCCGCTGCTGCAGATGCGCCGGACACGAGGAAGATCAGTAATAACACTGCCAGCAGCTTCATTGCGTCACCTCTTCCATCGAGACCCCTGCATTTTGCAGTGCTCTTGCATTCTCCTCACCGATATCGCCAAAAATCTGAGCCTTTGAGAGCCCGATGCTTCTTTTTGTCATATCTTTGATAACTGACACGCTCGCCTCGGTTGCATTGCCGCCGCATATAATCAGAGGAACACCCCTTGTCTTGGCCGATGTGTAGGCCTTGAAGAGATTCGCCGGCACACTGTCTGAGAGAACCACCTCAGCCGTTCCATTCTTGCCGATCTCCGAGGCGAAGAGCCAAGACTCATCACACAGGTTCTTGCCCTGGATGCGTTTTATCTCAACGCCCTGCAGGGAGCTTTCCGCATCGCCGGAAACAATGCTCCTGTTGCCGAGTATTATGACCTTGGCAAAGCCCTGCAAAAGCTCTCGGTCCTTATCGCTCAGCCTGCCCGGCGGAACGGTCACGACATATTGAGTGTCGTTATTTGGAACACATGCCGTGGCGATGGTGCTGTAGAGGAGGTCGTCTCCCGTCAGGACCGCAACGCCCACGGCACGCACAACATTGACGCTCGCCATCTCTTCGGGCATGGGAATGCCGTTGGAATCAATCAGCCGGAACAAAATTGGGTACTGACCCGGCATGGTGGCAAGCATGGTGAAGTTGGCAACGCCCGGCTTTTCCGGAGTTACGTCCACGACCTGTGTCAGAGGTATGACCATAAGTTCAGGCGGCGTGGCAACTCCCACCATTACCTTTTCTTTAACATCCAGCATTATCTTGAAAGAGCCCCTGTAAGTCTTGTTGGCGGCCATCTCATCCGGCACCGTGATCTCGACATTGTAGCCCCGAACCGCCACGCCGAACTCAACCTGCGCGCTCACGCTGGAATTCTTGGTTTTATTTCCAAGAGATGTGGCGGTAATCGTCATCTCGTTCTTCTTGCCGGGACTTGAGGTTTGGACATTCAATTTCATGATATGAGTGACGCCCGGGTCCAAAGACACATCATAAGGCAAAGACACATCCTTATCTCCATCAAGCAAAACAACCGTCCAGCCCTCAGGCAGCACGGAAGAGCCGATCGATGCCACATCCCTGAAGCTTCCGAGATTCTTGATAGCCAGTTCGAACTGGGCCGTATCCTTCGCCTCGGCGGTGAGTGAACCCGATTTGGCATCATCGATGGTCATGCTGAGGCCGTAATTCTCCTTGCCTATGACCACTACATTGAACTCGATTCTCAGGGGCATGGAGGGCGGAGTGCTGTCCAATAAGTAGATGTATCCGGTATAGGTT
Source organism: Methanothrix sp. (assembly GCA_028682845.1). Taxonomy (GTDB): domain Archaea; phylum Halobacteriota; class Methanosarcinia; order Methanotrichales; family Methanotrichaceae; genus Methanothrix. The sequence goes on from JAJRAT010000215.1 coordinate 2,843, forward strand.
CCGGGCTTTGTCTCCGGAGGTATGGCAAAATAGACCTTGATCTCCGCTTCATCCTGAGGTTTCAGTGGTTTCGTCTCGGGCATGGAGAGGAAGATGAAGTCCTTGGCATCTCCGCTGACTTCCGTGCCGCTGATCTCGAAGATTGTTGCATCTCCGACGTTGACGACTTTCAGAGTTTTTTCCTCCACCTCCCCAGGATGGAGCACCACATCGAACCTTTCCTTATCTGGCGACAGCTGGGCAAATCCCAAGCCAGTCAGCAGAAATAGAATAACGACCGCGCATATCAGTCTCATCTAACACCACACGATGGCATGTGCCGGATTTTTTCACAGTTATTTTTTCAACTTATAAACCCTATCCCCAAGCAATAAATAAATATGGTTTCTACAAGGGACTAGCTAGTTTATATCTGTTATGGGCACAATCTAGAAATCGAGTGATTTCTCGATTCTTCCAAGGCCATCATGATGCTCATTTGACTGTTACCTGTAATGTTTGAAGCAATTACCACTCACATCATAAAATTGATGCGTATAGTCC
>JAJRAT010000217.1 GCA_028682845.1 Methanothrix sp.
ATGCTCTCCGCATTCACGCACTGGCCGTCGCAGAACTTGTAGAGGTTGTCGGCGAGAAACTTCTGAATCCGCTCCCGGCATCGGTCTTTTTTGTCCCAGTCGATGTCCTCTACATCCAGATCGATGCCGTTCCTGACCACGATGCCCTTCATGCGGTGAAAGAGCATGGCCTCCTTCATGGTCGAATCCCCGACAAAAGTGACTGCGTCGGCATAGCGGGCCAGCGCCTCCAGGGCGGCAAAGCCCAAGGGTGTTCCGGGGTCCATGCCGGAGTCGTTCTTTACGATCTTTTGCAGCGCCTTGTATCCGGATGTTCTGCCGGGAACCGTGGCGTGCAGGGTGCAAACCGTTCGAACGGGAACACCCAGTTTCTTGAGCCTCGCCACGGCATAAAAGACGCCGAACTCGTGGCAGTGCAGTGAGACCCGAACTTTGGGCATCACCGACTTGGCGAACTCCGAGACGGCCTTGTCCTCATACTTCTGGGCAAGCGTCTCCTGGGCCCGGGAGAGCCTCATGGCCAGATCCGAGACTGCAAAGGAGAGGTTCAGATAGTGATTGTACTCCCAGCCGTAGTGCGCTCTCTCATAGTTCATCGAGTCCAGACCCAGCAGTGAGAACGCCTCAGTCTTGACGGCATTGTTGAGGGTCATCTCCTGGCCCTTCCAGCGAACCACATGGGACTGATAGTAGTTGGTATTGAACAGGACGTAGCCGATGGCAACGCCGTCTACCGTTCTCTGCCCGGTGGCAACCTCAATTCCCGATGCCTTGAGGTCGGAAAGAACCTGGTCGAGCATTGGGCCCATGTTCAATTTTTCAAATCCGGAAAGGTCTGTGATGCGATTTCTTCCGCCGTTCCAGTCCATTCCTGCAGACGGGTAATTGGGTCCCAGCACCAGGATCTTGAGGCCGCTTTCAATTGTCCCTGCCGCGACCAGTTTGGCCAGGGTCAGGGCTTCGGCATCAATTACGTTCCAGATTCCGCCCATCTTATTCGAGGCCGGGCCGCCCTCCTCGCCCGCCAGAAGAATCCATCTCTCGATCATTGCAACCTCAGGGATAAGGCGACAGGGAAGACACGGACATGCCGTCATCCGATATGTCCAGAACCCTAATGCTGTTGGCGATCTTTGAGCCGCGCATCTTCATGACATAGATCGATCGGATGAGCGTGTTTCCGATACGCTCCCGGGTGAGCATGGTGGCCGAGTCTGCACCGTATTCGAGGAACTGATTTGTGCCGAAGGCGGTTCCAATGGTCACGACCGTGGTAACGCCGCTGGCACGAAGAGTTCCGAAGAGGTCGTCCGTCAGCGATCTGACCTTGAATGGGGCTTCCACGGCCATGAAGAACGCCGTCAGATCGTCGATGAAGAGCCTGGTGGGCTTTACTTCTTCCAGCTTCCTCTCCACCATCTTTCTAAAGTTGATCAGGAAGTCCACCGGGTCGACATCGATGCTCTTTTGCAGCCGGAGCACGGGGTCGGTGACATCCACGATGCTCAGCATTCCTTTCTTTTCCAGGTCTGAGTAGTCCCAGCCAAAGGAGGACATCATCTCTCTCTTCAGGTATTCCGCGCTCTCCGAGGGTGTTATGATCATTCCCTTCTCTCCCGTCCCGCAGCCGAAATGAATGAACTGGCTGGCGAACACGGTCTTGCCCGTGCCGGAAGAGCCGGTTATGGTGTTCACGGTCCCCTTGTGAAAACCGCCATCTACCAATTCATCAAATCCAGGTACGCCCGACTTGGCCCTGGGAAACTTGCTGGCCTGTTTGATATCCACTGATGCTCCTCTCCCTTTGCATAATTGCATCAATTTATAAGCACTAATCCAGTACAATTTCTTTACAAAAGTAAATAGTCCTTTCGGTGAAGCTCACTGGCGTGATGGACAGGAGCGCATTGGTTTTTCCGCCGCCCGAAAGTCCGTATTCTGGGGTAAATCGCAAAGTTTAACATATAATAGTAATCAATAATAGTGCGAGGGATTACCATACCAATAGCCAACAAAGGATTGATCCTGGCAGCTCTGCTGGCATTTTTGGCCGTGGCCGCGATCCAACCGGTCGATGCGGCACCCGGCATTTGTCCCAGCTATTATGGCCCGTATGAGCCAAATCCGATAGGGCAACCGGAGTACTGCGAGAATATGATGGCACCGGGGGTCTACAATATCCGGTGGGCTCACGGGGCGCAGAATGGCTGGGATTGGCAGTATTGGAATTCGCTGGATATGAAAGCGAATATGAGATATGTGCTGGTTTATGACCCGCAGGGAGGGCTCTCTATTGACGAATCGGATGATTCGGGACTGACTGGATACACGGTCATATGCGGCAAGAATAGGGGACCGGATGCGCTGGTCTTCTGTCTCGAACCGGCTTAGGCCTAAACCTGCCGGGATTTGGCCCGAATTATATAATATTTTATACATATTTTTTGACCTTTGTCTTGCCATCGGGCTATTAGCTATGAGTTTTTCGCAACGCTGTCGATGCGTCTGTACCGGCCAGCGCGAAGGATGTAAATATTTTGCAGCCGAAGATAGATACAATGACCGAAATATCCTTCTGCTTCGAGGTTCACCAGCCCCTCAGGCTAAACAAAGATTTTTTTTGGGGAAACTCTCCGCTCAAAGAGGTGGTGCCGGATCTCTGGGATTTCTATTTCGATGATGCTGAGAACAGAAGGATCTTCGAGCGCGTCTCCGACAAATGCTATCTCCCTGCCAATGATGTGATCCGGGAGTGCATTCGGGAGCACGAGAATTCCGACCGGCCTTTCAAGGTCGCTTACAGCTTCTCCGGCGTCTTCCTGGATCAATGCCGCCGCTACCGCCCCGAAGTGCTGGACTCGTTTGTCGGGCTGGTGGATACGGGCCACGTTGAGGTTTTGGAGCAGACCTATTACCACTCCCTGTCAAGCCTTTACGAGGATAAACAGGAGTTCTACGAGCAGGTGAAGATGCACCGGGAGGCCGTCTGGGATGCCTTTGGCGCTCGGCCCGCCACCTTCGAAAATACGGAGCTGATCTACAACGATGAGATTGCACGAATGGTGGAAGGCATGGGCTACAGGGCCATCTTCACCGAAGGCGTGGTGGCCGATCCCAATTTCGTTTACAGGCCCAAAGGAACCGGGCTCGCCCTTCTCCTGAGAAATTACCAGCTAACGGACGACATCGGCTTTCGCTTCTCCGCCCGCTCCTGGCCCGAGTATCCCCTGACGGCGGACAAATATGCAGCCTGGCTGGCATGCACTCCGGGCCAGTGCATCAACATCTTCTGCGACTACGAGACCTTCGGCGAGCACCAGTGGGCGGATACGGGCATCTTCGAATTTTTGCGCCGA
>JAJRAT010000188.1 GCA_028682845.1 Methanothrix sp.
CCCGTTCTCACGTTCTTCCCACCTGACTACTACACCGGCCAGATCTTCAGCCCGCCTTCTTACAGTCATCTTCTGGGAACCGATTCGATGGGCCAGGACATCTGGAGCAGGCTGCTTTTCGGAGCGCGGACGACATTGCTCGTAGCCGCCAGCGTCGCTATCCTATCCACTACATTGAGCGTCCTGGTTGGAGCATCGTCTGCGCTCGTCGGAGGCATGTACGAGAGCATCTGCATGCGAGTTGTGGATGCCATGCATTCCATTCCGCCCATCATCGTCATGATCCTAGTTGCTGCTTACCTTCGGCCTAATCTTTTAATCATGATTTTGCTCATTTCCATACTCTCCTGGCCGACAGGCGCAAGGGTCGTTCGCTCTCGAGTCTTGAGCCTGAAGGAGAGGGGACATGTTTATGCGTCCCGCACATTCGGCGCAAGCTGGGGGCACATCCTCAAGAGCCACATCGCTCCGGAGATGGGGCCTCTGCTCATGGCTATGATGATTCAGGACGCCAGGAGGGCGGTGTTTCTGGAGGCAGGCATGGGATTTTTGGGTGTATCAGATCCTATGATCATAAGCTGGGGGAAGATGATACAGCAGGCTCTTGATTTTACCTACCTGGACGTCTGGAAATGGTGGCTGCTTCCCACCGGCCTTGCTCTTTCCCTGACATTGATGGGCCTTTGCTTCATCGGATTTTCCCTGGAAGCGGCCATGGACCCGCGACTTGCACCTAGATCCGTTGAGGGAGCTGTGGAGAAATGCTGAGAATCAGGAATCTTCGGGTCTCCTTCGGTAAGACGGAGATACTGCGGGGAATAAATCTCGATCTAGTGCCCGGCGACTCCATATCCCTGGTAGGAGAGTCCGGAGCGGGAAAGACCACTCTTGCTCTGACCCTCATGGGGCTTCATGGAGGGACGGCATCAGGAGAGATTCAATTCCGTGAGAAGGATCTACTCAAGATCTCTGCGGACGAGTATCGCAAGATGCGGGGGCGGGATATGGCAATGGTCTTCCAGAATGTGGAGGATGCCCTGGACCCTGTTTACAGAGCCAAGGACCAGATTGCGGAAGCTATTCTCAATCACAGCAGACCGGAGACAAGACTCCTGGATGAGCGAGTGTCGAGGCTGCTCTCTTCCGTCGGTCTTGGTCCGGAAAAGGGCGGGAACTATCCGCACCAGCTCAGCGGCGGAGAGCGACAAAGAGTGCTCATTGCCATGGCCCTGGCTAACGATCCCGACCTGCTGATTCTCGATGAGCCCACGGCATCCTTAGATGCTCTTACTAAAGCGGACATCATGAGGCTCTTTGCCTCGGCCATGTCGGGCCGGATCTCTCTCGTCATCACTCATGATATCTCTTTAGCTTCTCAGCTCACGGAATTGATGGCAGTACTTTACGCCGGCAAGATCGTAGAGCTTGGCAGGACGCAAGAAATGGTGAGAAATCCCCGCCATCCCTACACCCGCGGCCTTATTCGCTCTTTTCCCGGCATGAGCACGACCAAAGACCTGCAAGGAATCCCCGGCCAGATGGCTCACGGCCTGCCGGGCTGTCCGTTCCATCGGCGCTGCACGCAGCACATCGAGATTTGCGAACGGCTTGTGCCGGAGCTGGTGCAGCAGGACGAAAGGCTCATAGCCTGCCATCGGGGCGGCATTGTGCCTCTGCTGCAGACACGGAGGATCTCTAAAAGCTTCGCATCCTATTCGGCCTTACAGGATATCGATCTGACTCTATTTGAGGGTGAGACGGTATCATTGGTTGGGGAGAGCGGTTCGGGCAAGACCACGCTCTCCAAGATAATCATGGGCCTCTACGACCAGGATGCCGGAGAGATCCATCTGGACGGCAAGAAGATCGGTAAGAGGGATGCGCAATTCTATCGCATGGTGCAGATGATCTTCCAGAATCCAAAAGAATCCGTCAGCCATCGCATGAATATTCTGGATGCAGTCACCGAGCCCTTGCAGGTGCAAAGAATCGGCAATAAGGAAGAGCAGCGGGAAAGAGCGATAGATGCCATAAAGCGCGCACAACTGCCTCATGACGATGATTTCTTAGCCAGATATCCTCATCAGCTCAGCGGCGGTGAGGTGCAGCGGGCAGCAATCGCCAGGGCTCTCGTCCTGGGGCCGAAGCTCCTGATCGCTGATGAGCCCACATCCGCTTTGGACCCCAGCGTTCAGGCCAAGATCCTGAAGCTCCTCATGAATTTGCAGGAGAATATGGGTCTTGCCATTCTCTTTGTCACCCACGATATAGCTTTGGCCAGGAAAGTCAGCGACCGCATGGCAGTGATGCTCAAGGGCCGGATTGTGGAATCGGGCCCCACCCATGAGGTGCTCAGTCATCCGACGCATCCTTATACGAAGAGGCTGGTGCAATGCGCTTCCGGGGGTCAGGGAAACGCGATAGGAGAGACGAATTCAAATGCGGATGCGCTCTCCCGAGCAAAAGAGAATGTGATGGATGGAAAGCCGTTACTGGTCAATCGCTAGCATTTTTTTTGAATTTTTTGCAGTTATCTTGGGCATGGAAAGCCCCAAAGACCCCAGCTTTCAGCCCGGCTGCGGATGAGGGAAGGAGGCAGAGCTTATGACCAAGCGGCGACTATCTCTGGAAAACGATCAAGGGATCAGCTTTATTAAATAATATGTGCAAATAGATAGAAGTATGAAAACCCCAATTTAGACTCATAAAGAGGGGAAATATTTTGTTGCAATTGACCTGATTACAAATGTGGCCGATCAAGGATTGACAGAAAAGGATGCCATCTTAAACTTGAAGAAAGGACTGGAAGAGCACTATCAGGTTCTTTTGGAGCTGGCCCTAAAGGACGAAAGCTCTCTTTTCTGGATACTGAGGTTGAAGCACTTGCCCAAGCTTCCGGCAATCTCGGCTAAGAAGGTCATCAAGGCACTGGAGAAGCTCGGATTCAGGACCTATCGTCAGACAGGAAGCCATATTCACCTCTGGAACGAGGAGAGAATTTGTCGAGACAGTACCGAATCACACTGAGCTGGCTGAGGGGACGTTGATCTCTATCATGAAGCAATCGAGGCTGGAGAGAATGAAATTCATTGCGGCCCTAAAGGAATAGAACCAGAGGTCACGGCAAGCCCTTGTCAGTTACGATTGCCACAGGGGGCGCGTGCTGGCGCGAGGGCATGCCTGCTTACGTGGTGAGACCGCAGTGAATTCCATTTTTCTGATCGTTTGTAACTTTTAGGGCAGTTGTGTAGTCCCGAAACCTTTGACTTTATATACCCTTCAAAGTGGCATGGGAAAGAAGAATAAAGTTATAAAGCTAACAGATAAGAAGATC
>JAJRAT010000168.1 GCA_028682845.1 Methanothrix sp.
ACTGGCCGCAGCTTCCCGTGCCTCGCCTGGGAAGACCGACCGGACCGGCTTCGACAGGATCGACTGCCAACTCTACCGGCGGCCAGTATCCCTTGGAAAACTAAGCGCTCACCATCGATCAGGATACTCTGGCCATGGGTCCGACCTATCTGGAAAATCTCTTCGATCATCTCATCGTCCACTACATCTTCTGCCCGCGCTCTCTGGAGACCGCCGGAACGCTGGCTCTGGCAGCGGCCAAAGGCCTCAGGGACCCTGAAAAGGCGCGCTGCATGGTCAACATCTTCTCGGACATCGTGGTTGACTCCTTCCGGCTGGAGCGGAGCGCAGAGGATGAGGAGAAAGTCCTGCTCGGCTGGAAGAGGCTGGCCGCCCGGCCCGAAGTCTCAAGCACGGACCGGATCGTCCTCGGCTTCCTGAGAGAATTTTGGGGTACAAACCTTCCCCGCTGCTCGCGGCCCGAGGTGGAGTTGCTGGGCCGCGTGTTCTCGCTCGGCATCCGGGACCGCAGCCTGTGGCCCAGGCAATGCCAGCAGACGGCGCGCATCCTGGAGCCCTTCCTGCCCGGCGTGCTCGGCAGGGGCCGCATCAGAACGGCGGAGAGCCTTTTCGGCAACGCGGAAGGCTCGCCCCTCACCTTCGCCTCGGACCTGGAGCCTGCCGCCTACCAGCAGACCCTATCCGCCCTGGGGCTGCGTCCGGATCTTGCTCGCTGGTATCGCGACCAGAGCTACTCCATCGAGATTCGCCCCACCAGAAAGACGCGCACCGGCAGCTATCCCTCCGGCCCGACCAAGTGGCGGCTGACCGATCCCTGCAGCGAGCTGGACGTGGCCTATTCTTTGAGCCTGAGCCCCCGGCTGATTCCCGGTGTGACCACCTACAAGAGAGAGCAGGAGACGAGCCTCATGGCCCCAGGTCAGGAGATTGTTCCCGATCTCCTGGTGGTGCTGGACTCCAGCCGCTCCATGGAAGGCCATACACTGGGCACAAAGACCCACAAAGCAACTCTTGCCGCCTTCAAGGCCTGCCAGTTTGCCCACTCCAGAGGGGCCGAGGTCGCAGCTATTTCCTTTAGCGAGAAATACCGTGCCGTCTCCTGGACGCGGGATCTGGGAAGCGTCGAGGATGTTCTGGTGGAGTTCTTCTGCATGCGCACCAGCCTCCCCGGCGAGGCGATCTTAAACCTTGCCGGGCAAAGGCCCGGCTGCCTGATCCTCTGCATCACGGATACTCACATCCAGAACCTCTACCAGGAATGGGACAATCTCCTCGCGGCATCCAAATTCGGCGAGTTCGTCCTATTTTGCATCGATCAGGCTTACCGGGATAAGCACGTGGAGGAATCGCTGGCAAGCCTTGGCAAGGTCTACTACATCAACCGTCTGGAGGATCTCATCTCCCTGGTGGTGGAGACTGCAAAGAGGGCCTACGGCGGGGAAAGTTTTATCTCTTCGAAGTGAATGGCAGTTCTGGCGCGCCGGGATAGGGTAGTGGTTATCCTGAGGGACTGTGGATCCCTCGAGCTGGGTTCGAATCCCGGTCCCGGCCCCTAAATTTTATTTGCGATTCGAATGTTTTAGAGTCATTTTTCTATTATTGTATGTTTTCCCCTCAAAAAAAGTGCCAAAAGAGGTTTAAACAGCATGGACTCCCCCGTTGGGAGATCAAGCTTTAAATCCTAACAGATCCCATAAGACCATGATATGTTTGCCGAATACATCTCCGCCGCTTTGGAAAGGGCTGAATATGAAATAATGGAAGACGAAGAGCCCGAGCCCTATTACGCACATGTACCCGATCTTCCCGGAATATGGGCAACGGGCAAGAGCTTCGAGGATTGCCGAAAAGAGCTTATATCCGTTATCGAGGGCTGGATTGCCCTTAGGCTGAGGCTAGGCGATCCCATCCCGCCCATCAGCGGCAATACAATAACAGCATCATCGGAGCCTGTTAGCGTTGTCTAGGGTCACACCCGTTTCAAGAAAGGAGCTTATCCGGCGGCTGAGTGAGCTTTGCTTCGAAGGCCCATATCCAGGTGGCGATCATGAGTATATGACTCGAACCGGCGTCTATGTGCGCATTCCGAACGATCATGGTGAGGACATAAGCGTTAGACTCCTATCAAGAATTCTGCGGGATGCAAGGATAAGCCGAGAAGAATGGTTCTCTGCTGCATAGAAGTCTTTCCTTGCAGGAATCCTTTACAAGATTGCCGCAAATCAATTCACAGTTCGAGCATAAGGGTCGAAGTATTAAGTATTACTCTATTTGTCCGGCACTACATATTAACCGACTTCTGAAGTGTCAAGTTCTCTCCCGGCCCCTGGCGCATCTCGATTCCCTGCCATTTTCGAAGCACTTCTCTCAGTTCCACAAAAAACGATGCCATCCACTGCGCTTTTTCCTGATCCGTCCAACCCGAGACGGCGGCATCAAGCTCCCCCAATTTTGCCAGGGCCAGCGTCTCTATCTGCTTCTTTTGCACAATGGCCTGCACCATGATACCGTCGCCCGCCTCATCCTCTGCCACCACCAGATCGAAGCTTCCGATCACGATGACCGTGCCCGGTGCCAGATAGCCCGCTCTGGCCTTCAGGGCCGCGTAGCCGATGGCCTGAAAGATCTCTTCGCGGGAGACCTGCGCGGCGGTCTTGCTGCTTGTACTCTTCATCTTCCGCACTCCTGTGATCATACCAATCCGTTTATTCGCTAATTTTGGATTTTTGGCGGCAAGACGAATATAACGGCAGCGCCCATCCCCCTGTCCGCAGGTGAAGAGACTGTGGGATGCTTTGAGGACTTCATGGAATTCCGAGAGGAAGTGGAGAAGGCCAAAGAGAGGCGTCAAAAGAAAATGGAGCGGACACCTGCGAATGATCCCCGGACGGATGAAGAAAATTGATCGGCAGAAGCAGACCATTGAATCGGCCTGAACCCTGCAATCCTCATGCTCAGTCGGATTTTCCCGTCAAATCAATCACACTTCGCATTGAACCAGGTCCGCTCACATTAACCCAGAGATGAAGATCGCGATAAGGCCCGGTAAAGTTTCCATCCTTGTAGAGCAAGAACTCCAGCTTCTGCTCGTCTCCCGTTTTATTAAGTGCGTACCTGACCGGCTCCTCCCAGGTCTGGTTGTGCTGCAGCGTCATATTCTCCTTCAGAATGGTGGAGTTGTCCAGATTCATGTGCATGGTGTAATTCACCAGAGCGTACTCATGATTGACCACGCCCACGATGACGGTGCTCTTATTTCCGGCTTGAACCTGGGTAGGATAATCATAGGCTTTTCCGCCCGGCCCAAGGATGTAAAATTC
>JAJRAT010000024.1 GCA_028682845.1 Methanothrix sp.
ACCGGCGAATTATGCAACGCTGCCGGTTGGGGCGAGACATCGATCATCAGGGCGTTGCTCGGAGCATTTTTCGCGACCAGTATCACGAATTGGCGACCTTCTTTGCTTGCCGTCAGCTTGAGGAGGCTGTAGCCCTCCAGAAAATTCAGGTTCCTGTGTTCGATGGAGCTGTCGGCGTAGGATATCAGGTAGACGTCGGCCTTCCCGTAAGCGGGCATGTGAAATATCAGATCCACCTCATCGCCGACGGCAGCACGTTTGTACCGGCTCCAGGCGTTGCCTTCCTGAATCCATAGCTCTGCCATTTTCATTTCAGGTTTCTGTTCCGGCCCCTGAGAAGCGTAATCGGAGAAATTGATCCTGGAGTCGCCGAGCAGGATCGTCGATGGCTCATGGCCGCTGATGTTGAACGGCATGGGATCGGAGAGGGCCGGTGCCGCCGCAGCCTGGCTCTCCTGAACGGCTGTATCCCAGGGCTCCTCCGACCAGGTTTGGTTTCCGGTAGGCATGGCTTGAGCCGCCGCCAAAAGGATGGCGAGAGCTAGCGCCGCCCACAGTGGCGCAAAGCTCGGAAATGGCCGCATTCTAAAATTCATGCGCAACCCTCACATGGTCTCCAGCGCGACGATTCCCAGTGTATCCAGAGTGGTGCGCAGGGCGTTTCGCGCGCATTTGGCCAGTGCAATCCTGGCGCTCTTCAGCTCCGGCGCGGCGTCGAGGACCGGGCTGTAGCGGTAGAAGAGGTTGAAGCTCTCCGCCAGCTCGCGGGCATAGGTAGCCAGATGGTGCGGCTTGAGTTCGCGTGCCGCCCGGTCAATGACCAGATCGAACTCGGCGATCTTCTTGATGAGGGCAATCTCATGCTCATCTACCAGGAGATTTGCGTCATACTTTTCATCAGCCTCGCTCTTTCGCAGGATGCTGCAAGCGCGAGCGTGAGAGTACTGGATGAAGGGCGCGGACAGCTTTTCAAAGTCCAGTGCCTGCTTCCAGTCGAACATGGTGGCCTTGTCTGCGGATACCTTGACCACATCGTAGCGCACGGCTCCCGCAGCGACGTTTTTGGCCACAAGCCTGCGGAATTCCTCGCTCTCATCCGGGCGGCGCAAACTTACCTCCTCGAAGGCCCTTGTTTCCACCTCGTCGAGAAGCTCATCAGCGGAGATGAACTTGCCTTTGCGGGTGCTCATGGAGCCGGTGGGCAGGGAGACGAACTCGAAGATCACCACCTCCGGTTCGCGAACGCCCAGCAGGCGTAGCGCAGTGCGAAGCTGCCCGGAGACGAGCTTGTGGTCGGCACCGAGGATGTCCACGGAGCGGTCGGAGTTGGCGGACTTGTAACGGTGGTAAGCGAGGTCGCGGGTGATGTAAAGAGACGTTCCGTTGGCCCTCTTGAGGACCATCTTCTTCTCGAAGCCGTGGCCGGTGAGGTCGAGCTGGAAGGCTCCATCCTCCCATTCCGTGAGGCCGGTCTTCTCCAGCAAGCCGACGATCTCGGCCACATCGCCGCTGCGAACGAACTCCGACTCCCAGTGGTAGCTGTCGTGCCGGATGTTCATGCGGTGCAGCGTCTCTTCAATTCCCGTGATGGCATAGTTTACGGCGCTCTTGATTTTGGCCTCGATCTCGCTATCGCCCGCCTCATAGCGCTGGATGATGCAATCCGCCTCGCCCCTGATCATGGCCTTGGCCTCATCGCTCTCTTCCATAGCCTTGTTGGCGGCGATGTAAACCTTGGCGATGGCGTGGTCGGCCTTGGAACCGTCCAACTGGAAGTGGTCGCAGCCCACCACCACCATCGCTTCCTGGCGGCCCATGTCGTTCACGTAGTACTGGGCGTCCACAGTGCAGCCCGCCCGGCGCAGGATGCGCACCAGCGTGTCGCCGATGACCGAATTTCTGATGTGGCCCACATGCAGCGGCCCGTCCGGGTTGGCGGAGGTATGCTCCACGATGACCCTGTCCTTCATGCGTCCGGTCCAGCAGTTGTCCGCCAGCGCCTGATCAACGACGGCATTCAGGAACGATCTGTTCATGAAGAAGTTGAGATAAGGCCCGGTCATCTCCACCTTTTCCACAAATTTGTATTCCCTGGAGATCGCCCGGTGGATCTCTTTTGCGATCAGGACCGGGCTTTTTTTCAGCGTCGGTGCCAGCCGGAAGGCGACGGATGAGGCCAGGTCGGCATGGGGGCTGACGTCCAGGCCCAGATTGTTCACTCCATCCTCTACCTTGAAGCCGCAGCGTTCGAGGGCATCGCGAAGAAGCCCCTCAACCTCGCTCATGAAATCGAGAAACATGGAAACACCAATATCAGTATCAAATTCAAAGATGTCATTGCATTAAAAGAACGCGGCGATATAAGGATTACGAAATTTGCAGCAGGAAATTTTTGTACTGCGATAAGTTATCGTCGTGTGAATCTATCTCGTACTCGACGATGGCTTCGATCAAATCCTTTCTTGGCCCACAACATCCGAGAAGTTGCCAGGATTGCGGTCTTCCGGGCTGCAATGCTTCAGAGCGTAATACTCAGAGATGGCATCGTCCAGCTCCATGAGCTTCTTGACAATGGGATTCTGCTTGTTCAGCTTGTACATCTTGGCCTGGCCTACGCTTCTGGTAGATGTAACGAGATCCAACGCATCCAGTTTGGGCCAAGCCTTGAATAAAGTGGCTCTGCTCAGCCCGGTGCCTTCGGCTATGTCGGTTTTCGAATAGTCAAAGGACTCGTTATCCATCAAGAAATCCAATACTTTCAGCATTGGGCTCTTTATACCGAGTTCCCTAATGAGTAGAGACTCTTCCATTTTAAATTATCCTACTTTTTATTTTTTGTCTGATACAGCACTGGTGCAACTATGATTTGAAGGCTACATTGAGCTAGAATGTCACGCAACCACATTCGATGGTGACACGCAAATCATATTGGCATGGATACCATGTGCGTCAATGATCCAATGATACCATGTACCCGGACGCAATGGTTAAATACATTACCATTATTGTTTTAAAAAACATACTAGAATATAATTAATAAAATTTGAAATATAAGATTCTAAATGGCCGGACTGATGCGGCCCATGTGCCGCCGCATCAGTTTCGCAAAACCAGCCCTCGGACTAAGCCCCCAGCCTGTGCGCAATCGACGGATAGTACGCGCTTGCGAATACCGGCATCGAGATATTGCCGACAGCCCCATAGCCAAAGATGGCCGGCAGGCTGTAGCTGTCTTGAGTGTAAGCTGCAGACGGGTAATACGTCTCACCATAGTCGTTGAGGAAGAAGTTAATCTCACTGTCCCAGGCAAATTGCTGCAG
>JAJRAT010000005.1 GCA_028682845.1 Methanothrix sp.
AGGTTTAAGAAATTCGTGGCTATTACAGTCATGGTGGGTCTCACAGGGCACATATATCTCATAGTATATAAAATCTATGATAAAATGTGCCCTGCCACCATCACTAACTAATGCGATTGTGCCTCTTAGCGGCATGGTATTGGGGAACGGCACATCACAATAGGATAAATGGCTGGAAGAACGCGGCATGCGATAAAATATGGTTGGAAGAATGCTGCCATCCATTGGATGCAAATCAGCTATTCTTCGATGGTCTTCAATAGAGAGATGCCTTATGTAAATTTAGCTCATCTTGTGCAGGGTGTATCCAGCGCCCTCATTGACTGCTTCTACCGGTGTGTTGGGTGTCCAGGCGCTATCAAGGAACTGGTAGATCGACTCTCCGGTCCAGGCAATCTTTCCGTCCTTTCCGGCGGCATCTGCTGTGTATATGGGTGAAGAGGCGGATGGTGCGGTGTAGTTATCCTTCATGAAATCAGCGATTGCATAGGTAGCGTTCTTTAATGTGCCGTTCCATTTCTTCTGGGATGATACTGCGGTAAAGACATCGGGATTATATGTGCTCGGCGTCCAGCTATCATTGAGGAAAGCGGCCATGGAAGGCGTGGTCAATATGGAATTTTCTGCGGCACTTGCCGTATCTGCAGACTTCATTGATAAGCCAACCGGAGCTGCAGGCTCTGCCATGATTGCAGGAATAAGCCCGCAGAGAGCCACTAAGGCAATTAATGCAAGGATAATATGTCTCATGGCGTTTGCATTAGCCTTCAGGTGTCCATAAAGGTTTCCGTCGCTCGGGTCGTTTTATGTAATAAATAATAATTTTAAAGAATTCCGCAAATTCTCATAATTTATATAGCTTTTAGTTCTTCTGTTGTCGCTTCCGGGTGATCTCTGAGATATTTTGCCACTCTTGGTTCATGCACAAGCCGGCAGTCGATGCAGGTCCAGAATCGCTTTCCCCGTTTGGTCTTCACATATCTGCCAAGGCTCGCGTCCTTGCAGGGATAGAGGGGACAGAAACAGTGGGTGCAGTCTTGCCCTTGAAAGTGATGGCAGGGATAGTATTCGCAGTTGTTTTTGCCGGTGGCTCGCGCCGGAAGGTCCGCTTCTTCTCGAATCCTGCACGGGTCATCGGTGACGAGACCGTCTGCGCCGAGCCTGACCAGCCACGCCGCCTCTTCTTTGCTGTTTATGGTCCAGGGAAATACCTCCATTCCGAGCCTGTGCGCATCTTTGAAGAGCCTGGGATTGACCCTCTTGGGAAAGATGGCATCCGCCCCGGCCCACTGCGCCAGCTCTGTCGGCTTTACTGGAAGCGAGGAGATGATGATTCCGGTGCGAAGATCAGAAACCTCCTTGATCTCGCGCAGGCTGGAATGGTAAAAGGAGGTAACGATGGAAGTGCTGCCCTTCAGGGCCTCCGCGACCAGGCTCTCTAGGCCCTCCTCTTTCATCTCCACCACTATTTCTATTCCCAGTTCCTTCGCAGCGGCGAATGCTTCTTCAAGAGTAGGAATCCTCTGGCCGTCCATCACACGCATGGCCAGCAGATCCTCTCGGCTCAGATCGGCAATCTTTCCCGTGCCGTCGCACGTTCGATCTACCGTCTCATCGTGCATCAAAAAAAGAGTCCCGTCGCTGGAGAGGCGCACATCGACCTCGACCTTGTCCGCCTTACAGCGAGCTGCAGCGCGGATGCCTTCCAGGGTATTTTCCGCAGCGAGAGCCATTGCCCCGCGATGACCTATCACCAGAGCCATTCAACAGTTCTTTTCCCCTTGTGAATATTTGGCCTTTTTGGGATAGCGACGGCAAGGGGATGATAGGATGAGATGCAAGATAGGATGCAAGAATGCAGGATAGGATGAAATGCAATACGCCGCCACAAATGCAGGAGACGGTTCTAAAGATAACTGCCGGAAAAGAATTTACTGCATGAGCGACGCTAAGTAAAATTGAATGCCGTACAATCTTGAGAAATTTACCTGTTTGAAGAGAGATATCGCCAAGATCAACATCGATCCGCTACAGCGGGGCGGCATACTGACGCCCGCCGCCAGGGAAGCGCTGCTGGAATGGGGCGACGGATACTCGATTTGCGACTTTTGCGCCGGGATGCTCGACCGCATCACGAATCCCCCCGTGGAGGAGTTCGTGCACGCCGTCCTGCCGGAGTTCCTGGGCACGGATGAGGTGCGCGTCACCCACGGCGCGCGCGAGAGCAAGTTCGCGGCCATGCACGCCCTCTGCGAGAAAGGTGACTGGGTCGTCATGGACGGAAATGCCCACTACACCACGGTCCTCGCTGCGGAGAGGGCGGGCCTGAAGATCGAATACGTGCCGTCCAGCAAGGAGCCAGATTATGCCATCACTGCAGAAGGATACGTCCAGGCCATCGAGAGAGCCTATGAGCACAAAGGGAACGTGAGCATGGCCGTTCTAACCTATCCGGATGGAAACTACGGCAACCTGGCCGATGCCAGAGCGATATCGGACGCATGTCACGACTACGGCGTGCCCCTACTCCTGAACGGGGCTTACTCCGTGGGCAGGATGCCCGTCAATGCTCGCGAGCTTGGTGCGGACATCATCGTTGCCAGCGGCCACAAGTCCATGGCAGCCTCGGGTCCTGTCGGGCTTTTGGGCGCATCGGAGGAGTATGCCAGGACCATGTTCCGCGTCTCGTCCACCAAGAAGAATAAAGAGGTCGAGCTTTTGGGCTGCACCGTGCGCGGCGCGCCGCTCCTGACATTAATGGCCTCGTTTCCGGCGGTTGTTGAGCGTATCCGCCACTGGCCGGAAGAGGTGGAGAAGGCCCGTGCTTTTTCATCAGAGATGGAGAAGCTGGGCATGAGGCAATTGGGCGACCGGCCCCACAATCACGATCTCATGTTTTTCCTGGCCGAAAACCTCTTTGAGATTTCGCAAAAGGCCAAGAAGGGACGGTACTTCCTCTATCGCGACCTGAAGGAGCGCGGCATCAGCGGCATCAAACCGGGGCTGACGCGCCAGTTCAAGCTGAGCACCTTCGGCCTCTCCAAGAATGAGACGTATGAGGTTATCAGGGCGTTTGATGAAATAATAAAATCATATGCTAAACAGTGAACGGCGCTCTCGCTCACTTAATTTGCCGCCTTGCGAAGATCTGACGTATTGGCGCAAACCATATGGAAGATATGGAAGCGTTATCGTGCAGAAGCTTTATTATGGGATATCGCTGTATAAATAAGCCAAGGAGGGAAGAATAACGAATTTGAAATCCTCTCAAGTCTCCTTGGCTTTAATCACGCTGACGTTGGCAACGGCTTA
>JAJRAT010000002.1 GCA_028682845.1 Methanothrix sp.
CAGTAGACAGTAAGCTCTTTTTCTTCCTCGGCCAGGACTGTGCTTGCTGTCGACAAGAGAATTACCAGAACTGTGAACGCCGTAAGAAATGTGAAATAAACTCGATTGGATTTTTTGTCAGTAGCCATCGGTTACCTTCTCCTCAACCATTCTATCCTTATGCAAACATTTATGATTACTATTTAGATTTGAGTAAGCGTATTGGTTGAACTTATTAAATCCTTGCGATTGAAGGTGGTAATAGCCGGAGAGTTGTTATCTCCGGCTCTGGGTCATGCTGAATATTGGGAAGAACCCAGTTCGGGAGGATAGATCCTGGACGCATAGCACGTTATCGCAAACATTCCCATCTGTTCTCATTGTATCAGAGACACCTCACCTCCAAGAGGCTGCAATGCCTGGGAGTTATATGGAATTATTTGAGAATAATGAGGTAGTTGTCAGAAAATTGAAGAGGGATTGTGAGCAGATCATAATTTGAATTTCACAAACCCAACCGAATGTGCTTGGTCTCCAGATAGGCCTCCAGTCCCCAGTGCCCCAGCTCTCGACCAAGCCCGCTCTCCTTCCATCCTCCAAAGGGTGCCTGCAGGTCCACAACATTGTTGACGTTGACTCCTATGCCGCCTGCCTCGAGTCCCTCCGCGGCCCGTAGCGCGGTCTTGAGGTCACTCGTGAAGACATAAGCCGCCAGGCCAAATTCAGTGTCGTTAGCAAGGGAAATGGCCTCCTCCAGCGTCTTGAACTTCATGATCGGAGCTACCGGTCCGAATGTCTCCTCTCTCATGACCTTCATTCGATGGTCCGCTCTGGCAAGAACCGTGGGCCGGAAGAAGTAGCCCTTCTGAAAAGCCTCCCCCTCCGGCTCCAGGCCGCCGGTGAGAAGATCGGCTCCCTTTTCCTGGGCATCGGCCACATGTTCTTTGGTCTTGTCTCTTTGTTTCAGGCTGAACATGGGGCCAAGATCTGTGTCCTCTTTCATCCCGTCTCCGATCTTCAACCTCTCGGCGCGCCGGACCAGCTCCTCTGTGAAGGGCTCGGCCACATCTTCGAAGACGTAGATTCGATTGACGCTGATGCAGATCTGGCCCATGTTGGAAAAAGCCCTCTGGGCCGCAGAGGCCGCTGCAGCCTGCAGGTCAGCGTCCGCACAGACAATGAATGGCGACTGGCCGCCTAGCTCTAAAGAGACGCGCTTGATGTGGGCGGCGGCGTTGGCCATGATTGCTCTTCCGGTCTCCGTCTCTCCGGTAAACGCAA
Organism: Methanothrix sp.; assembly: GCA_028682845.1. Lineage (GTDB taxonomy): Archaea > Halobacteriota > Methanosarcinia > Methanotrichales > Methanotrichaceae > Methanothrix. Next base: position 1,261 of record JAJRAT010000002.1, read on the forward strand.
TCTTTCTTGAGATGGGGTTTTCCACCAGCTCCGCCCCCACCACAACACCTGGTCCGTGGACCACATTGGCTGCGCCCGCAGGAAGCCCGGCTTCGGCTACTGCTCGCACGAACTCCGTGGCTGCGAGAGGTGCGAGACTTGGCGGCTTGGCCACGAATGTGCATCCTGCCGCGAGACAGGGCGCCACCTTCCAGGCTAAAAGGTCTACCGGAAAGTTCCAGGGGGTGATGAGAGCGGCTACGCCGAGAGGCTGCCTCAGCACTATGCTCCTGCTCTTCGGCCCTGCGATCCATTCCCCGATGTTCCTCTTGCGCTCCTCAGCATAGTAGTCAAGCACATCAGCAGAGGATAGGACCTCCATCTTTGCGTTCTTGAGGGGCTTGCACTGCTCAAGCGTGAGCAGCCTGGCGATCGCGTCCGACCTCTCCCTCACAAGCCTGGCTGACTGATGCAGCATCTCCGCCCGCCTGGAAGACGCCGTACTCGACCAGACAGGAAATGCATTCCTCGCTGCCTGAAGGGCCTGCCGGGCCTCATCGCGCCCGGCCACGGCCACAAGAGCAACCGGCTCCCGGTTAGCAGGGTTGTAGATGGTCGCTGTTTTGCCGCTGGCAGAATCAATGGGGACATCATGTCCATTGATGAGCATGAGGGATTGGTGCATAATGATCTATTGCCAATGAATGCTCATAACCTTTGCTTTTGAAAAAGTATTTAGGCATGAATAGCACGGCATGTCCCTTGATGCAACTATGGCAAAAGGGGGCCTGTGTCCTCTGAACGGCAATCTCTGGGTCATTTCATTCATGGGCAGGGACAGGCCAGGATTAATTCGGGACATCCTGAAGGAGCCTGCCCGGCAGAAAGTGAATATCGTGGACATGGATCAGCGAGTGATGCAGGGAGTGTTCGTCATGTCTGTGGTTGCCGACTTTGCCGAGGCCAGCGTCACAGCAGAGAAGCTGCAGTCCTGGCTGGAAGCTAAGGCCGGGGATCTGGGAATTCAGTTCAGCTTCCTGCCGCTTTCTGAGTATAAAGGCCGGCGAACAACGAAGAAGAGCCTGCATGTCGTCACCATTCTGGCCAAAGATCGGGTGGGCATCATCCGCGATGTGGCAGATGTGGCAGCAGCAAATAAAATCAACATCGAGAGGGCGTCGGTCACAGCCCGGGGAGACCTCATCTCGATAGAATTTCTCATGGACTTCGCAGACTGCAATGAGAACGACGGCAAGTCCTGTTTCAAGAACAACTGCGAGGCGCTTGGCCTGGACGTGGTGATTCAGGATTTGGGCCGCTCCCGGAAGGAGAAGAGGCTCATCGTCTTTGACATGGACATGACCATTGTAGATTTTGAGATCATCAACAAGCTGGCCGGGTTTGCCGGAGTGGATGAGCAGGTAAAGGCCATAACAGAGAGGGCCATGAATGGAGAGATGGACTTCAAGGAGTCTTTACGCCAGAGGGTGCGTCTGCTCAAGGGAATGCCGCAGAGCACACTGCAAGAGATTGCGTCTGACCTGCAGTTCACCCCAGGTTCCGAGGAGCTGCTCCATCACTTAAAGCAATTGGGCTACAAGATCGCGCTCATCAGCGGCGGTTTTACCTATTTCACCGATGTTCTTAAGGAGAGGCTCGGCTTTGATTACACATTTGCCAATGAGCTGGAGATCAAAGATGGGGTTCTAACCGGCGAGATCAGGGGCGATATCATCGATGCAGAGGCCAAGGGCGGCATCATCTACCGCCTGGCAGAGAAAGAGAATCTAAGCCCGGACAACATCGTGGCTGTGGGAGACGGAGCCAACGACTGTCTCATGATCAGAAATGCGGGGCTCGGCGTTGCCTTCAATGCCAAAGATGTTTTAAAGAAGGTTTCGGACGGCTCCCTCTCCAGAGAGAATCTGCTGGGGCTGCTCAACGTGCTGGGCCTAGCGGAAAAGGAGAAAGAGCCGCTTTAAAATAAAAATTTAAATATCCCACCGACTCTATGTCAGTGGGCCATTTCTCTGACAGCGCCC
>JAJRAT010000055.1 GCA_028682845.1 Methanothrix sp.
CATCGGCGACTTCATGCCCAAGGGCTCATTGCTGGCACCGGGCGTGGTGGACGCCGATTCAGAGATCCGGCCCGGAGATGAGGTAATCGTTCGCGGCGAGCGTGCCTTTGGTTTGGGTAAGGCCAAGATGTCGGGATGGGAGATGGTCGCATCCCGCCGTGGAGTGGCGGCAGAGCTGAGGCACATGAAAGAGACGAAGCAGTAGAGGCGGAAAAAGCATAATCCGCCATGCTGCAAGCCTCCGAAGAAGCATCCTTCAAGCAAGCATTTATCTCAAAACAGGGACTAAGAACCAAACATGAGAAAGCTGACCGAAAAAGATACTCAGATTCTCCTCAAGCTGGCGCCGGAGGCCAGCGTGCCCATCCACTATCGCTCCATCCTGCCTCCCGTCTCCTTCCACTTTGCCGCAGATGAGGAGGACTTTGAAGACCGATTGCTGCGGCTTACGGAAGATGATTTTTCCTACCTGGCCGACCGCATCCTGGACGGATCGGAATGCCTGCTGTGCATCTCACCGGAGTCGGCTACAGTCTTCATCGACCTGATGGAAAAAAGGCTGGGCGGGGAGAAGGCAGAAAAGATCAGGGAGCTGTACAAATCCGCCACGGGTTTTGAAGCATAAGCCCCAAATCTCTGCGACACAACCGCATTTTTAGCTCATCCGCTACCGTTTGAATGAGATCTTAAACGAATATCTTTATATGCGAATCCATCGTGAACACATTATTCACAATCGTGAATGCCGGTCGGTAGAGGCTGCCACCGCCACGGGTATTCGGCTTGATCCCGAACGGTCAAAATGGAGGAAGCCACAGTGAGCGTGTCAAAAAAGAGTCTTCAAATTCAGAAAACCTACGAAGCGCTGTTCGCTCTGGAGGATATCCGGGAGATCTTTCGCCAGTCCCTTCCCGGCGGCTTTAGCCCTGCTGAGCAGGAGGAGTTCTCAAAGGACCTGTCCCGCGTCAAAAATATCATCGCTGAGCTTGAGTTTGGCCGGGGAAAGCCCTCCTGCAACCGCATCGGCAAGCTCGATGCCAGAACACGGGAAGAGGAATTCATCAACATTCATCCCATCCAGGCGGCAGGCCGACTTACCCCCGAGGCTCGAAAAGCCATCATCTCCTACGGCGACGGCTACTCCACCTGCGACTACTGCCGAAAACCATTCCGGCTGGACAAGATCACCCGGCCACCCATCGAGGAGTTCCACCAGAGCCTGGCCAAGTTTCTCAACATGGACCATGCCCGCGTCGTTCCCGGCGCTCGCCGCGGCTTTCAGGCCGTGACTCAGTCGCTGGTCGAGAAGGGCGACAGCGTTATCGTTTCCGCTCTCGCTCACTACACAGAGTTCCTGGCAGTCGAGGTAGCCGGTGGCGTTGTCAAAGAGGTTCCGCTAAATGAAAGCAATATCGTCACCGGCGAGGCGGTAGTCTGGAAGATCGAGGAAGTCAAAAAGGAAACGGGCAAGCTGCCCAAGCTGATAATGATCGACCACTTCGACTATCAGTTCGCCAACGAGCACGATGTTGGCGGCATCGGCAAGGTTGCCGGGGAATACGGCATTCCCTTCCTCTACAACGGGGCCTACACCGTCGGCATAATGCCTGTCGACGGCAAAAAAATAGGAGCGGATTTCATCGTCGGTTCGGGCCACAAAAGCATGGCTGCAGCGGCTCCTTCCGGCGTTCTGGCGACGACGGACGAGTGGGCACCCAAAGTCTTTCGGACCACGCAGATGGTCGGGGACTTGACCCGCAGAAAGTTCGGGGTCAAAGAGGTTGAGAACATGGGCTGCACCCTCATGGGCGCGACGCTTCTCTCCATGATTGCTTCCTTCCCGCGCGTGCGGGAGCGGACGGCACGCTGGGACGAAGAGGTCAAGAAGTCCAACCACTTCCTGGAGCAGTTCCAGAGAATCGAAGGCTCGCGTGTCCTGAGCCAGTGGCCGCATAAGCACACCCTGACCAAAGTGGACACCACGGGATCGTTCGACGTCGTGGCCAAGACCCACAAAAGGCGGGGCTTCTTCTTCAGCGACGAGCTGAAAGAGCGCGGCATCATCGGCGAATTTGCCGGAGCCACCCGTACCTGGAAGCTAAATACTTACGGCCTCAACTGGGAGCAGATAAAGTACATATCGGACGCGTTCATTGAGATTGCAAAAAAGTATAATTTGAATGTGAACTAGAATTTAGCATGATCTGGAATTTGGCGTCAGCAAGAATCGAACGCGGGCCCAGAGGAATGCAAACCAGTTGAACATTTGAGGCATGCAAAGATCAGCCGTTCAAAGATATTGAAGAATTCGAGGAGAACATGAGCGAGACGAGCAAAAGGAGACCCGGGCTCGGGACGCTGGCGGTTCATGCCGGCCAGGAGAGCCCCGATCCGGCAACATTGTCCAGAGTCGTGCCCATTTATCAGACATCATCTTACGTCTTCAAGAGCGCAGAACATGCAGCCAATCTCTTTGCACTAAAAGAGCTTGGCAACATTTACACCCGCATGATGAACCCCACCACCGATGCCTTCGAGCGGCGCATGGCTGCCATCGAAGGCGGCAGCGGGGCCGTGGCCGTCTCTTCGGGCATGGCGGCCATATCGCTCGCTCTCCTCGGCATCACCGGCCTTGGTGATGAGATTGTATCCGCCAACAACCTTTACGGCGGCACCTACCAGCTCTTCCACTACACATTTCCAAAATTAGGAAGGAGCGTCAAGTTCGTGGATTCCGCCGGGCCGGCGGAGTTTCAAAAGGCCATCACGCCCAAGACCCGCGCCATCTACGCCGAGACCATCGGCAATCCCAAGCTTGATGTTCCCGACTTCGAGGCGCTGGCAAAGATCGCCCACGACGCAAAAATCCCGCTCGTCGTCGATAACACTTCAGCCGTGGGCCTGGTCAGACCGTTGGATTATGGCGCGGACATCATCGCCGAGTCTGCAACCAAGTTCATCAACGGCCACGGAAACTCCATCGGCGGCATAATCGTTGATGGGGGAAAGTTCGACTGGTCATCCGGCAAGTTCCCGGAGTTCACGAATCCCGATCCGAGCTATCACGGCCTCAAGTACTGGGACACCTTCGGCAACTTTCCCGGCATGGGCAACGTGGCCTTCGCCTTCAAGATCCGGGTGCAACTCCTGCGCGACCTGGGGTCTTGCCTCTCGCCCTTCAATTCATTCCTCTTCTTGCAGGGCCTGGAGACGCTGGAACTGAGGATGGAGAAGCACTCCG
>JAJRAT010000019.1 GCA_028682845.1 Methanothrix sp.
GGTTAAATTGTATCTGAGTCACTGAAGGGTCACACAGGATACATCTGCTTGAAGATTAAATATTTTCTCGTGGATATATCCTGCCTTCACTTCATCACTGGAATTCTAGATTGTGCCCTCAATATAAATTATAATTTTCCATTCTTTTTATATTGCTTATGTCTCTCATAAGCCACCCTGGATAGCTTATCCGCTTCTTCATTCTCTTCCCGCGGCACCCACACGAGACTCACATCCTTTCCCTGCAGCAGCTTCTTGATCTCTGGCACATACTTCTTGGAGGTGGCGGAGTTGACCCGGTACTGGCCGTTCATCTGCTTGATCACCAGCTCCGAATCGCCTTTGATCACGATCTTCTCTGTGATCTCCTCATCCGCGATCCACTGGGCGGCGGCCATCAGCCCCTCGTATTCCGCCACGTTGTTGGTCATGCCTTTTCCCTCGCCTACGGCGCGAAAGCCCTGGTGAATGAGCTTTCCGTCCCGGTGGGCCAGGTAGCCGTAAGCGGCCACGCCGCCGGGATTCTTTGGGTAACATAGCCCATCAAAGTGAATTGTGATCATCACCGTTCATCCACCTTTCGCATTCCACCTCAATCCATCTTCATCCATCTTCATCGATCATCATCCATCTATTTTCATTGATACTATTTATGCACAAATATTTTTCCATGCAATTGCAGAGGACTGGAACGTGCAACCTGCAGTGTCCCTGTCGCGCGCCTCTCTCATCACTGCGATTATATTTCCAGTAAGTCCTCCGACCGGAAAACTATTTCCTTACTGCTGCTATAATAATTATCAGCCTTCGTCCGCGGTCTTGCGGCAGGACAAAAGAGCAGGAAATCATCATTTTATATAGATGGCTCTGCAATGAGTCTGAGGACATATTGGCACTAAGAGAGGCACAAGAGGTTGAGCATTTAGCATGAGAGTTGCCGTCATCGGAGGTGGCGTGGGGGGAGCCGAGCTGATAAGAGTGGCCGCCCCAGGCCCGTTGGAGTTTACCCTGATCGAGCCCAAAAGGCAGATTGAGATGCAGGCACTGTACCCGGAGTACTTGGGCGGAGTGGCCAGGCTGCAGGATCTGGCCGCGCCCCTCAAGCCGTTTTGCGAGCGCACGGGAACCAAGCACATTCAGGAGAAGGCATTGCGCCTGGAGGGCAATACGGTGGTCTGCGAGCACAGCACCGTCGAGTTCGACTATTGCGTGATAGCGACGGGCGCGGCGCAAAACTACTTCGGGATTAAGGGTGTCGAGAACACATTCTCCATCAATACTCTGGAAGAGACCAAGAGAGCGCGCAGGTTCGTGGAAGACGAGAATCCGGAGCGCATCATGATCATGGGCTCCGGGCTTACCGGCGTTGAGGCGGCGGCCATCCTGGCGGAGAGCATGGACGCCAGCATTTACGTCGTCGAAGCCAAGGACCGCATCCTTCCGCCGTTCTCGCTGCAAACCTCGCAACTGGTGGAAAAGGAACTCTCCAAAAGAGGCGTCAGCATCCTCACCTCGACGATGGTCACCGAGGTCAAGAAGGACTGCATAATGTTCGCCGACGGCTCATGCCTGGACTGCGACATGGCCATCTGGACGGCAGGGGTCAAGCCCTCTCAGTTCGTAGCCGACCTGGATCTGCCCAAGAAGAACGGCTGGATTCTCGTTGATGACTACCTGCGCGCCAAAGACAACATCTTCGTCATCGGCGACGCAGCATGGATCGAGATCGACGGAAAGCTTGCCACCAAGACCGGCCTTGAGGCGGAGCGGCACGCCAAGCACACGGCGCAAAATCTGCTCCACCTGACCGAGGACAGGCCGCTGGAGAAGTACGCGATTCGCGCCAGCACGGACAATCAGGTGGCCCTGATCTCGCTGGGCTGCGACTGCGCCGTGGGCGTGGTGGGGAAGATGTGCATCGGCGTTCCCACCCGATTGATCTACTCAGTCAAGAGCTGGATAGACAAGTCATTTATCAAGCGGTTTAAATAAAACATATGAGGAGGCGGAGAACGCATCTGCGATCATTTCTCTTGCCTCCCTCTCAAAATTAGATTGGCATTTGATCTTTTCAGGCCGCGATCTATGAGAGCACCAGGTGCTTGTTGTAGTTCAGCACATCCGCCATCGTATCCGTTCCATTCACGGAGCCGGGAAAGTTGGTGAAGGTGACGCGCTTGGCATTGATGCCCTTGTCCTTGAGAGCTTCCTCGATGCCTTTGGCAAGCTCGCCTGACTGCATGTTCTCGATGACATAGGCTACGCCCCTGTACTTTTCCGGATCGGCATTTATGTCGTCCACGACCTTAGCCTGGGTTTTGGTGCCGTTCATGTAGAACTCGGGGGCGAAGATGTTCACCACATTCATGCCCAGCCAGTTCTTGACCGGGTCCTGCTGCCAGACCATGACAACGACCCTGGTCTCGTTCAACTGCTTCTTCTCGTCGGCCGTAGGCTCTACGGCATCGAAGGTCCCGGTATAATTATTCAACCGCTCCTCGTAGTAGGTCTTGTTTGTGGGGTCCCTCTCGGCCAGCCATCCCTCGACCTGTCCCGCCAATAGCCTGGAGTTCGTGGGGGTGTTCCATCCCGGCAGCTTGGAGACAGTCAGCCACTCAACGCTCCCGTAGTCGTTGGCCTTCATGAAATCGTTCACCGCAGGCATATTGTACTGTCGATCGTTGCTGTCGTTGTATGCTGCGAACATATTTGCGCTCTTGATGAAGTCCTTGTTGAGCTGAATACGGTTGGGAATTATGTCCGACTGCAGGTGGGGGCACAATGTTGGATCGGCGACTGATATCGCTTCAACATTTTCGCCGCCGATATAGGTTATTGGGTCCATAATGACGCTGGTGGTGCACACGACCCTGAACGCCGGGCTTGCGGAGACTGCCGGAAACGCCAGCAAGACGGCCAGCGCCAGCAGGATTATGCTGTAAAATCTATTGTGTGACATGATGGCCGATGAGTATTACGAACTATTTAAGAGTTATCATTTAATACTACTGATTGCGATATTCATGGAATAGCTTCAGAAAAAAAAAACGCCGGTGAATTAAGATCTATCTGAGCCCATCGTGCTGATCCAAATATTTATAAAATTTTAATTATTTAGTTTGATTCTCGCTGGACGAAAATGCATTCTCGCCGGATCAAAATCAATGCATTCGGACAGTGACCTTTCTTTTTGGCGATATGGTCACAGCCAGCCCGAAGGTGCAGGTGA
>JAJRAT010000150.1 GCA_028682845.1 Methanothrix sp.
AATCCGCAGGACGCCGCCGACATCGCCCGCCGGGCCGGGGCGAAAAGGCTGGCGCCAACCCACTTCGACGCGGGGCGCTACCTCACAGTGCAGGAAAGGCTGGACGCGGCGGCGACGGTCACAAACTTCGAGGGGATTGTGGTCGGGCGGGACGGGCTGGTGCTGCAACTGTAATGCACCAAGTGCATCACAATGCATCTTGTTTATCATAAGAAAAATATTGCAGCAAAAAATATCATGGCGAAATATTGAAATTTTAAAAAAAGTAATTTAAAAAATGATATTCCTAAATGCTGATCCTCTTCAGCGCCATCATCCCACCCGCCAGGAATGCCGCAAAGAATCCCAAAAGCACCAGGAACGAGATCCAGGGCAGCGGCTGATCCAGAGCCGCGGCACGCAGGAAGAGGCTGGAGTGGGTGAGCGGCAGGATGTAGAGCGCGTATTTCAGTCCCGCTGGAACCTGGCTCAGGGAGAAGAAGGTCCCGCCGAGGAACGTCATGGGCATCAGAATCAGGCTGCCGAAAGTGGCCATATCCTCATGCGACCTGGCCAGCAGAGCCGCCAGGACTCCCAGAAATGCGAAGGTCAGGCAGGTGAGGAGCAATCCGAGCATGAATTGCACACTGATGTGAATATGGGGCGCGATCAGCAGGGCCACAACCAGAAACGCTACGGAGCTGACGACGCCTCTCACGACTCCGATCAGCGCCTTTCCCATGAGCAATGACGTCAGGCTGATGGGGGCCATGAGGCATTCGTCGAAGCTCTTGAAGTAGAGCCGGTCGACGTTGAGCCTCGTTCCGGCCCCGTTGAAGCTGGTGGTCATGGCGGTGAGGGCGATGATGCCCGGTATCACAAATTCGAGATAGCTGGTGCCGTTGAGGTTGATGCCGCGTCCAAGCCCCCATCCGAAGGCTACCAGATAGAGAACCGGGCTGACCAAGGTGGTGATGAGATAGCGAGGGCCGCGCCGCTTCAAGGCCATGAGGTCCGCCCAGAGGATGCTGTAGGCGTCTATCATTCTTGTACCACCACAATTGCCGCCTCAATTCGCATCGCATCTATCCTTTCGTTCATTTCCATCATTTTTCTGTTCTCTCCTGATCTAGTCGCTTGAAACCTTCTGGCCGGTCAATTCGATGAAGACGTCCTCGAGATTCGACTCCCGCATTACCACCCTCTCCGTGTTGGGAAGTGTCTGAATGAACTCGGAGGCTCTGGCCCGATCCGGGAAATACCTGTATTTGGTGCCGTTTCCGGACTCATTTATCTCCACGGCGATCATGCCGAGCTTGCGGCGCAGGTTCAGGGGCGAGTCGATGGCGATGATCTTGCCGTGGTGCAGAACGCCCACCCTCTGGCAGAGGGCTTCAGCCTCCTCGATGTAGTGAGTGGTCAGGAAAACGGTCGTGCCCTCCAGGTTCATCCTGCGGATCAGATCCCAAACCTTGCGGCGCGTCTGGGCGTCGAGGCCCACCGTCGGCTCGTCTAAAAAGAGCAGCTTCGGCCTGTGAATCAGGGCGCGGGCGATCATGGCCCGCCTCTTCATGCCGCCCGAAACGTCATCCACAAGATAGTCGGCGTGCTCGGACAGCGCCACATAGTCAAGCAGATCTGCAATCCGCGCTCGCCGTTCCTCGGCGGGAAGATGGTGCAGCCGGGCGTGCAGCTCCAGGTTCTCGCCGATGGTCAGGTCCCGGTTCAAGCTCAAGTGCTGCTGAACCACTCCGAACTCCGACTTCACCCGTGCCGGATCTCTGGCCACATCGATGCCGTTGATGAGAACCCGGCCCGATGAAGGCTTGGTAAGCGTGGTCAGAATGCGAATGGTGGTGGTCTTGCCGGCCCCGTTCGGCCCCAGGAATCCGAAAAGCTCTCCCTGGCCGACCTCCAGGTTCAGGCCGTCAACCACTTTTTTTCCCGAATACTCTTTGTTCAGTCCAGCAATCTCAATCATCTTGCTCATAACTGCCTCATGTCGCTCATGAGTTCGGCTCTTTGGCCACCCTTTCGGGCAGAATCCACACGATTTTAGCGGGGATTTTTTCGCTATTGATCATTTTTAGAGATCTTATTGGCAATCGTATTACAGGCCATGCCGTTGGAGAGTATGCATTGCTGCATTGCAGGCTGCAGCATTTGCAGTTGCGCTCTCCAAAAAGCGCGGTCCTGCTCGCATATTCTGCAGCTTGTTTATTCTGCAGAATTTTGATCTAAAACCTCAAGCTCTGCGTCCTTCAGGTATTGTTGTCAAACAGAACCCGTTCCTCTCCGTTCACAATATTGTAGAGCGCCTCAGGGCTGAGGCTCGATATCGGATAGTACTTTCCGCCGCAGGTGTCTGCAATCTCGTGGCAGTAGCCGAGACGCATGTCCATGAAGGAGCTTTCCACGACCTCGGTATCGATTACCAGGGTATGCACTCCCATCTGCTTGCTCCTCTCCGAGATCTCCATCAGTTCATCCCTGATCTTGCCGCCCATTCCCACGTTCGCCCTGCCGTCGGATATGAGGACCATCATGGGCTTTGTCTCTTCATCCTTCCTTAATTCACCCTGCAAGAGCTGCAAGGCGCGGGACAGCCCGGCGGACAGCGGCGTCTTGCCGCCCGTGGGAAGCTCCTGCAGCCGGCTCAGCGCCAGATCAACGCTGGAGCAGGGCGGCAGGATAAGCTCAGCATCCTTTCCTTTGAAGGCCACCATGCCTATCTTGTCTCTCTTCTGGTAGGAGTCCATGAGCAGGGAGAGGACGGCACCCTTGGCGCTCTCCATCCTTTGCATGGCACCCATCGAGCCGCTGGCATCGACTACGAATAAAACCACAGCCGATGTCTTGCCAACCCGCTCCTTCTCCCTGATGTCCTCGCTCTTCACACGAATGGCATTGGGCCCGAATCGAACTTTCTGGTAGGGAGCCGCCGCCCTGATGGTGGCATCGATGGCGATGTCTTTGCCTTCCTGAGGCATCCTCTGGCGCAGGTAGCGGCCACGGTTGCGCAGAGCCAGGGTGTTCATCCTCCGGCCTCCGGTCTTGCGGCGGGCGATGCGGTCCCGTTTGCGGGGCATGTTGATGGCACGCACATCGATGGGCGTGCCGATCTCGAAGACCTGCTCCTGGGGCTGGGAGGCCTGGGTTTGTTTGGCATCCTGATTTTCGTCAGGCTGCTGGGGCTGTTGCTCTTGCTTTTTTTGCTGCTTGGGATTTTGTTGCTGGTG
>JAJRAT010000031.1 GCA_028682845.1 Methanothrix sp.
GATGAAGAGGAATGCCCAGAATTCGCTCTGCCCCAAGAGGGCCCTGAAGGATAGCGTCATTTTGTACCGATCCTTTCTCGATGATCCGGCAAAACCCTAGTCTTTGCCTAATCGCTTACTCGCCAAATCGCATACTTGCCAAATCGCTTGCTCGTCAAATCGCATACTTGCCTAATGGCTTGCTTATCGACCCGTTCGCCTAATTGATTTGTTGCCCAAATTCCGGGATTATCATCTTCTACCTAATGCCGCACTTATCTTATTTGTCTTTATTCATCCAATGGACCTCCACCAAGTGAACCATTTGCCAGGATCTGCGGGTTTTGGGATTTGGATATTTTTTGGGGGATCAGACGGCTTTTATATAAGGAATTCATTCTCGGATAGCGTGAGACGACTTGATCCTTAGAACTCATTATTCAGGCGAAATAACTCCGGATTTGGACGGAAAAGAGGTGACGCTGGCAGGCTTCGCTCATGAGACGCGCGACCTGGGCGGCATCGCTTTCCTCGTGCTGCGGGATCGGATGGGCCTTGCCCAGATAACTCTCGTCAAGAAGCTGCTGGGCAAAGAGGCATTCAAGAGCGCACGCACCATCAGCCGCGAGAGCGTGGTTGTGGTGCGCGGCCAGGTCAAGATTGAGCCCAAGGCTCCTCGCGGCTTTGAGATCCTTCCCACCGAGGTTAAGGTTCTGAGCGCGGCCCAGGTGCCCTTGCCGCTTGATCCCACGGAGAAGGTGGAGTGCGAGCTGGACACCAGGCTTGACGCACGATTTATGGACATTCGCAGACCATGCGTGCTGGCCGCTTTTGAGATCGAGAGCGCGGTCTTGAAAAGCCTGCGGGAGTATTTCTACAGCCAGAGCATGACCGAGGTTTTCACTCCCAAGATCGTGGCTGCGGCAACGGAAGGCGGCACTGACCTCTTCCCCATCAGCTACTTCGAGAAGGAGGCATTCCTCAACCAGAGCCCGCAGCTCTACAAGCAGATGCTCATGAGCGCGGGAATGGACAGGGTCTTTGAGATCGGCCCCATCTTCCGGGCGGAGGAGCACGACACGCGCCGCCACCTGAACGAAGCCATATCCATCGACCTTGAGATCAGCTTTGCCGACGATAAAGACGTCATGAACATCCTGGAAGGAGCCGTGGCCGGGGCCTACAAGTACGTGGCTGAGAACTGCACCTACCATCTCGGAGTTCTGGGCTTGGATTTGCAGGTCCCCAAGACGCCCTTCCGCAGAATCACCTATACCGAGGCGCTGGAATTGGCCGGAGAGAAGGCGGGCGTCAAGATGCAGTGGGGCGACGACCTGGACACGGAGACGGAGAGGTTTTTGGGCGAGACCATCGGCGAGCATTACTTCCTGACGGACTGGCCGTCGTCCATCAAGCCTTACTACACACTGCCTTATGAGGACAAGCCCGAGGTCTGTCGCGGATTCGACCTCATGCATCCGCGCATGGAATTGGCCAGCGGAGCGCAGAGGGTTCACGATTACAATATGCTGGTGGAGCGCATCAAGGAGAAGGGACTGGACCCGGACGGCTTCGAGTTCTACCTCAAGGCATTCCGCTACGGTATGCCGCCGCACGCCGGTTGGGGCCTGGGGCTGAGCCGTTTGGTCATGACCATGCTCAAGCTTGAGAATATCAGGGATGCCGTGATATTCCCGCGCGATCGGAGACGGCTGGTCCCGTAAGCCGTGGCAGGAGATTTGATTCTCCTGACAATTTTTCTGTTTTTTTTTTGTTTTGCTTGTTTTTCCTTATTTTTGCTTGTTTTTGCGTGTTTTTGCTTATTTGCCTATTCAGTTCCCTGCCCGCATTTCACTATTCAGCCGTCCGGCGATGGCGGGATGCTGGAATTTTAAAATTATAATTTGTAAGTGAAAAAGATTTATATCGCAATATGTCTCTCATGCATTTTGTTAAATGGGGCTAAAAATGATTGAATGAAAAAATATATATTCTAAGTGTTCAAATATATGCACAAGTAGCGAAAGGGAGACTAATTAATGATCATGAAGGGATTTAATGGCAAGAGGCCAAATGTTATGGCGGCATGGGCAGGATTTCTGCTCCTGCTTTTTATGTCCGGGATTTGCACCGGCCAGCCGTCCGCATCAGAGTCGCCTGCATTGGGCGAGAGCGGTCCTCAAGGCTGTTCCGTCTGCGGGCAGGAAAATCAAATTACACAAATAGATAATGCAACTGTGGCCATTTTGCCCGTTGCTCCTGTTGCAGAAATCGATCTACAGGATAGCGGCATGGAATCGAGCACTTTTGGCGCTGTGCCCGGACCCGTGATTTTGGATTCACCGTCCGGAACCATCAGCAGCGGCAGTCCGACCTATAAATGGACTGAAGTCTCTGGTGCGCTGTACTACGCTTTGGAGGTTAAGAATTCGCTTAGCGCGGTTGTCTTGAAGCAGTGGTACAACGGAACCGATACTACCGGCTCCGAGACGCCCGCCATAACCCTTGCCGCAGGAAGCTACACCTGGCGCATCCTGGCCTGGAACTGCTCCGGCTATTCGTGGAGCGAACCACTCTCATTCACAGTTTGCTCTTCCACAGTTCTTCCCGGCAAAGCAACATTGGTTTCTCCCAAAGGAACCATCGGCGCTGCCAAGCCTACCTACCAGTGGAAGACGGTCAACGGAGCCACACGGTACCACCTCAAGGTTTCCAATATCAATGATCCGAATAATCCCGTCATCTATGCCTGGTATGATGCGTCGGAAGTGGTAGATGGGCAAAATTGCTATATCAAACCGGACACAGCCCTTGCCGCTGGAAGCTACAAATGGTGGATTCAAACCGGGAACTGCAACATGGAAGGGCCCTGGAGCAATTATGCCACATTCAAGTTCGCCAATGTATCGCCGGGCAGGCCTTCCACCGTCTCGCCCAGCGGCCTGGTTTCTACAAGCTCGCCGACATTTATCTGGACGGCGGTGAAGAATGCTGCCGGATATTATCTGCACATTGAAAACGACACTTCAACCGTTTACGATCTGGAGTATACCGCAGAAGAGGTGACATCCGGGTCCAGAGCCCGTGCCCGACTGCCCGCAGCGCTGCCCAACGATCGAGCCGATTATTACTGGATGGTGCAGGCATACAACGACGCAGGAACAAGCTCGTGGAGCAGCCTTCGGCATTTTGAGCTGGTTTGCAGAGGCTAGAAGCGCGAGC
>JAJRAT010000073.1 GCA_028682845.1 Methanothrix sp.
ATGCCGCTGGACTTCGATCTGAACGATGACGGGATCATCGACAAATCCATCCGGGCCGCAGACGCAAGCGATTTTTACAGCGATCCGTATGCCGACTGGGAGGCAGATGATATGGAAAGCGATGAGGTCAATTAGCCGGGCGAGAAATCGGCGCTGGAAATCGGCGCTGGCAGTGAGAGATGAGATCTCGAAATGACAACTGAGATAAAATAGAGATATATTTCCATCTTCATTTCAGTTTTTATTTTAGTCTATATTTCAGTCTATATATCCGTTTAATTCGACTCGCTACACACACGGCAGATATCCGCACTCGCACATGTGGTTCTTGGCGACAATGATCTGCTCTTCGATGCTGAAGTTTCCTACGAACATGTGATTTATGCGTGATTGCTCAACTTTGGTGTCACTTGTCTCAGGGTCCAGGATCAGATATCCAATGCGGCCCACGCCGACAAAGTCTGCCTCAATTATCATCTCGGTCAGGTTTGGAAGCGCCTTCAGCTCCATCCTGGTAGAAAGGCGTGTGGCATCGGTGAACTCCTTGGAGGCACTCATATTCATGGGATAATTCTTGAGGTATGTGCTCTCCCGGAATTTCTGGTCATATGTGAAAAGATGAGCATTGGGATTGCTCTTGCTGCCAAGCTCCATGACGTAATGCTCAGCCAGGACCGGGCAGACGACTGCCAGGAAAATAATCAGCACTGCAAGCTCGCATCCACCTCGCGTCATGACCTTCCCGACTCTCCTGATTCCTTTACAGCTCCTGAGAAAGGCTCCATTGATACTCTTCGCTCAACTCTCCGGAATAAACAGTTACCGCCGGACCTTCCATAAAGGCTTTGCCCTCCTCGAAGGTTATGATGAGCGGCCCGCCTTTGGTCTCCACCAGCACTTCATCTCCGACCAGTCCCAGCCGATGAGCTACGGAGGCACTGGCCACGGCTCCCGTGCCGCAGGAGAATGTCTCACCCTCCACGCCCCGCTCGAAGGTTCTGATCTCGAAGGGTTTTCCGGGCTTGACGAAATTGACGTTTGCGCCTTCCGGGAATACGCTGCTGTGCCTTATGAGCGGCGCGATCTCATCAATTGCCAGATCCAGGTCCTCGACAAATACCACGGCATGAGGGACGCCGGTATTCACCGCCGAAACTTGCATGTCCTCGATCTGCTCCATAATGAGATCGCCCGAGCCGCAGGCAGGAATGGACTGGCGGTCGAACTTGGGAACGCCCATGTCCACCTTGGCCCAAAAGCTGCCATCCATCTCTCTCACCTGAACAGGAATTATGCCCGCCAGTGTTTCCACGTCGAAGGACTGGCCCACGTAGCCCGTCTCCCAGGCATACTTGGCCAGGCAGCGCACTCCGTTCCCGCACATCTCCGCCTCGGAGCCGTCCGGCTGAATGAGCCTCATGCCGAGGTCGGAGCGCGAGCTGTTCACCAGGAACAGGACTCCGTCCGCGCCGATGCCGAATTTTTGCCGACAGCACCGCACGGCAAAATTTCGTTTTGCGGCCTCCGGAACCATTTCCTGGCGCATCTCGTCAATCAGGATGAAATCGTTCCCATTCCCGTGCAACTTGGTGAAGACTATGCTGCTGCTGCGAAAGGGATCATCATCATATTCTATCTCAGAAATCTCTGCCAGCTTCATTTTATATACCATGCATCAGTTTACCCGTTTAGCCTTGTGCTGTTGTGGTGGTGATGTGATATTAAACCCATTCTACAGGTGGCACTGGATCTTCTGGAGCTTGACAGATCAGTTCAGATAGCCAAAGAAGCGGTTTTGGGTGGCGCAGACTGGATCGAGGCCGGAACCCCGCTCATCAAGAGTGAGGGAATGAACTCCGTGCGCGAGATGAAGAAAGCCCTCCCAGGAGCCAAAATCGTCGCGGATATGAAGACCGTCGATACGGGCGCAATGGAAGTGGAGATGGCGGCAAAAGCCGGCGCGGACATCGTAGCCATGCTTGCCTCATCGGATAACTCGACCATCGAGGATGCCCTGCGCGCGGCGCGCCAGTTCGGCGTGCAGATCATGATGGATCTTCTTACCGTCCCCGATCCCGTAAAGAGGGCTCGCGAGCTTGATGCCCTTGGCGTTGACTACATCTGCGTTCATGTGGGAATCGACCAGCAGATGACGGGTCGCGACACCATAGATTTCTTGAAGCAGATCGTAAAAGAGGTTAAGACGCCCGTGGCGGCGGCAGGCGGCATCGATGCGGTGACGGGCGCAGAGGCCATCGCCAACGGTGCGGCCATCGTTATCGTAGGCGGCAGCGTGGTACGCAGCGCGAACGTGACCGACTCGGCCCGCAAGATTCGCGATGCCATCGACCATGCCGAAAAGAGCGCCGCACCCCGTCAGAGCCTGGAAGAAGAGCTTATTTCCATCCTGCGCGAGGTATCGACGCCGAACATATCCGACGCCATGCACAGAAAGGGTGCCATGCGCGACATTCATCCCATAAATCTCGGCACGAAGATCGTGGGAACGGCGGTCACTGTGCAGACCTTTGCCGGCGACTGGGCCAAGCCCGTGGAAGCCATCGACATCGCCGGGCCCGGAAATGTGATTGTCATCTACAACGGCTCAAACAGCATCGCACCCTGGGGCGGTCTTGCCACCCTCAGTTGTAAGATCAAAGGCGTGGAAGGAATGGTCATCGAGGGAGCAGTGCGGGACGTGGACGAGATTCGGGCCATGAATTATCCCGTATTCTCTTCGGGCATCGTTCCCAATGCAGGCGAGCCCAAAGGCATGGGAGAGATCAACGCCGAGATCACCTGCGGCGGCCAGACGGTACGGCCCGGTGACTACATCGTGGGTGACGAGAGCGGCGTTGTGGTCATACCCAAAGAGAGAGCCTACGAGATTGCCAGAAGAGCCAAAGAGGTGGAGAAGATGGAAAGCCGCCTCTATGAGGAGATTCGCAGAGGCAAGACGCTCGCTCAGGTGGCAAACCTCAAGAAATGGGAAAAAGCCTGATGACGGAAATATGGATCAGGTATTGGATTTGATCTGTTTGATGGTATACGTCTGAAAGATGGAGTGGCCGAAAAAAGATGAATGCTACAGGATCTAAAGACGAATATCATCAGGATCTAATGTCGGTGGCTGCAGAGATCTAAAGATGAATACCATTAGGATCAAATGTTTGCGGCCACCGGGATTTAAAGATG
>JAJRAT010000027.1 GCA_028682845.1 Methanothrix sp.
TATAACGATCTCATTTTTGCAGCAGTATGTTCGCATATTCTAAAAAAAATCTGGCCACAAAATCATCTCAAAAAATAAGATAATGATGAAGGTCTCGGACAATCAACCTTTAATAAGTCCTTCGCCGCAAAAGATCTTCTTGGCCTCAGTGATGGACATGTCGCCCGGCGGGATAATGATGTCCGAAGGAACGATCTCCACAGGATCCAGCGGCTCGCCCTCTTCTTTGATGATGGCGATCAATTTTGCGATATCCTTGCGAAACTCGGCCTTGTTGCCTTTGGACACATGCCCGACGATCTCATTATCGATCTTGTTCAGCTTATCCAGATGCTTGCCGTCCAGCCTGAACTGCCCTTCGCCCAAAATTCTGATGATCATTTCTTCATCTCCGCCTTCATCTTCGCCAGCTCGTCGTCAACGCTGCTCTGGGCCTTGGCTTTGGCCAGCTCGCGCCCCAATTCGTCATCGCCGGAGAAGTCGGTCAGGGTGCCGGACTCCAGCAGTTCGTCCAGGGCCGCGGAGCGGGCTTTCATGTTGTCGGTCTTCTCTTCCGCTCTTTGCACGGCCATGCCCACGTCGGCCATCTCCTCGCTGATTCCGGTCACTGACTCAGTGACTTTTACCTGGGCTTCGGCTGCGGAGTACTGGGCCTTGATGGTCTCTTTCTTGGTGCGGAATGATTCCACTTTTGCGGCCAGGCGGGACTCGGCGGCAATTAGCTTTTGCTGCTGATCGTTCAGATCTGCGATCTGCTGGTCCATGCTTGCGAACTGCGACTGCAATCCGGCTTTGTTCTCCAGAGCTTTGCGAGCCAGGTCTTCCCGGTTGGCCGCCAGCGCCTCCTTGGCCTGGGAGTCCAGCTTGTCGATGCTCGCCTGCAGCTTGGCCTTTTGCAGCTCGATTCTCTTCTTGGAGGTGGTGACCTCGGCCACGCCCCGCTTCACATTTTGCAGGAGCTGGAGCTGCTTCTCATAAGACAGATCCAGGGTCTCCCTGGGGTCCTCGATCTTGTCCATGATCTTATTCATCTTTGCCTGCACTACTGTGCTTACGCGATCTAAGAAACCCATTTTACACTCTCCTTTATTTCACTCATGTCTGGAATTGCGATACAAATATAGAGAATTGTCTCGGAAGTATTTATAAGCTATCAATTGATTTGAATTATCTCGATCCGCGCGAGGGACTGGATTGGTGCAATAAGATATCCGAATTATGAGATCCGATTTGATCGAATCTATCGGAATCTGATTCGAGCAGGACATTTGAGTAATAGATTCGATTTCTGGAGGGGAGCGAGTTGATACTTCAATTTTGGGGAGCCGCGCAGATGGTCACCGGCTCGATGCATCTGGTAGAGGCAAACGGACATCGGGTTCTGTTGGACTGCGGTCTTGTGCAGGGAAAGCGAATAGAAGCCCGCGCCCTAAATTCCGAGTTCCCCTTCGATGCGAGAAAAATCGATGCCGTCGTGCTGTCTCATGCTCACATCGACCACTCCGGCAAAATCCCGCTGCTCGTCAAGGGCGGCTTTTTCGGCAGCATCTATTCGACCTCAGCCACCCGCGATCTATGCAGCACCATGCTGCGTGATTCCGGCTCACTCCAGGAATCCGATGCGAAGTTCGTAACCAAGCTCAATCAAAAAAAAGGTCTGCCTCCCGTCGAGCCGCTCTACACTGCCATAGACGCCGCCGCAGCCATGCGCCTGTTTCAGACCATCGAATATGGTCGGTCTCTCACAATTTTGCCGGGAATCAAACTGACATTTCACGATGCCGGCCACATCCTCGGGTCGGCGACCGTCACCCTTGAAATAACCGAGTGCAAGAGCGCAGCCAGGACTCTTGTTTTTACCGGCGACGTGGGACGCAAAGGAGCCGCAGTGGTCCGCGATCCGGAGATCCTGGAGCATGCCGATTTTCTCATCACCGAATCGACTTACGGTGGCCGCCGTCACGGCCCTATGGCCGAGGTGCGAGAGCGCTTGAAAACGATCGTTAATGAGACTGCGACCAAGGGCGGCATGTTGATCATCCCTGCCTTTGCCGTCGGCAGGACCCAGGACGTTGTCTATGACCTTCATGAGTTGACGAAAGCCGGAGAAATCCCGTCGCTGCCGATCTTCGTCGACAGCCCTCTGGCCACCAACGTGACCGAGATCTTTCGGCAGCATCCGGAATGCTACGACGAGGAGACGAATAAGCTCCTGATGGAGGATGATGATCACGATCCCTTCGGCTTTGAGATGCTGGAGTACGTGCACAGCCCCGCCGACTCGAAGAGCCTGAACAACCTGCAAGAGAGTGCCATAATCATCAGCGCCTCGGGGATGTGCGAGGGAGGCAGGGTGCTGCATCATCTGCGCCAGCGGCTGGGCGATCCGAGGACGACGGTTCTCTTCGTCGGCTACCAGGCGGAAGGCACACTGGGCCGCAAATTGACGGACGGCGAGAAGAATGTGCGCGTCTACGGCGAGGAGCAGGAAGTGCATTCCCGCATCGAGAAGATTGACGGCTTCAGCGCTCATGCCGATGAGGGCGAGCTGATTGATTTCATCGGCGCGATTTCCCCCAAGCCCAAAAAGGTCTTTGTGGTCCACGGCGAGCCTGAGGCGGCTGTGGCGATGGAGAGTGCATTGAAACGATCGGGCTTCAAAGACGTCACCATCCCGGCGCGCGGACAGGAGTTCCATCTCTAGGCCGCATGAACTAAATTTGTTTTAACGATCCGGGCAAAATTATCTGAGTCATATGGGGTGGCAGAAGTGAGGGGCTTCTCGGCCCCTCCACCCTTATGTCGGCACCTCATTAACAATTTTTAACAAATTAAGATGAACTCGGGGCTAATCCCCGCCTTTTCAAAAGCGGGATACAGCCCGTGCCTATTACTTTCACTCCGTGGGAGCCGTCACGTCAATCATTTGCTTCATATCAGGAGCATTACCAAAATTATTGTTACAGTTTTAGATGCCATGCTGGCCAGGTAGCTGATGGCCGCGATCTTTACTCCGAATCTTCCAAAAAGGCTGATGTACGTTGGGATGCTGTACCTGATGTAGATCATGGTGATCACGGCCATGCTTCCCACTAGAAGCGTTATCAATGCCTGCTTTTCCGTGATGGTCTGCGAGCTGTAGAGTGCGGCGATGGCTGCGTATCCGGCAGAATAATGAACGAACTGCATCACGA
>JAJRAT010000211.1 GCA_028682845.1 Methanothrix sp.
TAAGTGAAATCAAGTGCGATCCCGGCCTCCTCTGCCATGACCTTGGCGCTGGTGCCCATCGCTCCTTTGTAGCTCGGCGAAATCCTTTCGAGAATGGACGGGATTTGCGGCGCTTTCAGTTCATCCACATTGCAGATGCAGATATTGCCCGGCTTGATGGAAGCGGCGGCAGAATGGGAAGGCGCACGACCTTTGCATCCCTGCTCGAGGGTGTCGCAAAGCTCCAGGATGTTTCTGGGCGGCTTCGGCCCGTCGACCAGGCCCCTTCCGGCCAGCTCATGATACAGGTCGACGACGATGGGCAGCTTGAGCCTTGCCTCTCTGATCAGCTCCTGATCGCCGAATACCTCCGGCCCGCTGCCCCGCCGCAGGACGCCGCCGTCCTTCATGAGGATCACCTCGTCCGCCCAGCGGTAGGCCAAATCAACGTCATGAGTGGAGATTATCAGCGTCTTGCCACCCAAATTCAGCTCCTCCAGCATCTCCATGATCTCCTCCGAGGTGGCCGGATCGAGGTTGGAAGTGGGCTCATCCAGGATCATCACCTCAGGCTCCATAGCCAGGATGCCGGCGATAGCAACCCGCTTCTTCTCGCCGCCGCTCAGGTGATGGGGCGGCCTAGTTTCGTATCCTGAAAGTCCCACGTAGGCCAGGGCATAGGTGACGTACCTCTTGACCTTCTCTGCCGGATATCCGAGGTTTGACGGCCCGAAGGCCACGTCCTGATAGACGGTGGGCGCGAAGAGCTGGTCGTCCGAGTTCTGAAAGACCATTCCCACAGCCCGCCGGATGGATCGCAGGGATGTGGCATCGTAGTTCAGCGGCTGGCCGCGAAATAGGACCAAGCCCGATTTCGGCTGGAGGATGCCGTTGAACATGAGCATGAGCGTGGATTTGCCCGCCCCGTTCGGCCCCACCAGGGCGACTTTCTTGCCCTTTTCCAGTCTTATGTTCACGCCCTGCAGGGCGACGGTTCCGTCTCCGTAAGAATAACCGAGATCTTGGGTCTCAAGGATGGTTGTCATGGCAGCTTCAAAGCATCTGTATGTTTCTGGTTAAAACGGCGATGGCTGCGACGGCGGCCAGGTACGCCGCAGCCGCAAGGATCGCTCTCGGCTCGGCTTTTGCCGCCTGATCCGTGAGATCGAGCCTGCCGCTATAGCACCGGGCGTCCATAGCCACGATCAGCCTCTCGCCCTGCTCCCAGGAGCGCAGGAAGAGGACGCTGGAGAGCATGGCAAAGGCGTTGAGGGAATTCTTCAGGCCCGTGTCTCCCAGGCGCATCACCTGGGCGCTGTGAATCATGGCCGCCTGGTCCAGGAAGACGAAGATGTATCGATAGATCATCATGGACAGCTCGATCACCGAATCGGGAATGTGCAGCGTTTTGAGCACGGCGAATATCTCGATCATGGGCGTGGTCAGGGCGATGAAGAACAGGGAGCACATGCCTCCAATGGTCCTGGATATGAGCAGCAGCGCCAGGTTTGCGCCGTCTTCCCGGACCGCCAGATCAAAGCCGAAAACGTCCACTGAGAACAGCACGGTTCCCGTGCCGTGCATGAAGGCCACCACGACCGTGCTGAGGACGGCGAAGGATACGGGAATGAGCAGCAATTTCGAATAGAATCGTGCCGGGATTTTGGCCAGCATGACCGTGATTAGCCCCATGCTGACAGCCACGAAAAGCGGCGCGACGGGCGAGACGGATGAAACGCAAAAGATGATGGCACCAAGGCCCAAAGCGAGCTTGAGCCGGGGGTTGGTGTCTCTCAGCGCATTGGATTGAGCGTAGTCATCTAGCAGGTCGTGCATTCGGCTTTCCTTCCGGCTCATCTGCGGCTTTGGCAGCCTTCATCTTGGCCATGGCGCGATAGTATCCCAGGAAGTACCCGATGATGATGCTGCCGATGGCCGCTTGCAGGGCGAAGAGGAGGCTCTCGATCTCGCCGCTGGGCGGCTCCCAAATGGAATGGAACCACGGCTGGTAGGTGCCGCCGGTCAAGTCGGAGATGACACCTTCCGATTGGTCGTCCGAGCCGCCCCATTCATGATTTCCCGTGGCGCTGATGTAGGCGAAAGCTGCGACGAATATTACTATTATAGCCAGGACAATGAGTTCCAGCTTCATAGGGATGCCTCCTTCAGCTTCTGAATGACGCCGGCTGATGCCACATTGAGCTTTACCAGAACATCGCCGCGAAGCTGGATGAAGTACTTGAACATGAGTGCGGTGACTGCGCCTTCCACTACCGCCAGGGGGGCCTGAGTTATGGCGAAGATGGCCAGGAAGGCTTTGAAGGATGCCAGGACTCCGCCGGTGGCGGCGGGAAATGCCAGGGCGAGTTGCAGGGATGTGACCAGGTAAGTGGCCAGATCGGCGAGCATCGCCGCCAGGAAGACGGCGATGTAAAGATTCAGGCCGGATTTCATGGACGATTTGTAAACGAGATACCCTACCATCGGCCCTGCGATGCCCATAGAAAATGTGTTGGCTCCAAGGGTGGTCAGGCCGCCGTGGGCCAGGAAGAGGGCCTGGTAGATGAGCACGATCATGGACAGGACGGAGGTTATCCAGGGCCCGAAGAGGATTGCGCCCATGCCTGTTCCGGTGGGGTGCGAGCAGCTTCCCGTGACTGAGGGCATCTTCAGGGAAGAGAGGACGAAGATAAAGGCACCAGAGACGGCCAGGAGCGGCAGAGTTTCCCGTCGCTCTTTGATGATCAGGTTCATTCGATAGATGCCGTAGGCTACCACCGGCAAGGAAAGTGCAAACCAGATCTCCCACCAGGGGTGGGGGAGAAAACCCTCCATTATGTGCATTGGGTCACCGATGATGCTAGTGATATTCAGGCATATAAACTTTTCTTGATTAAAGACCAAATAAGTTTAATTAGGGCGGCGCAAAATTTCCCATTTGTAAATCATAATACGGAAAAAATGCTGTTCCGAGTATGTTGATCCAGTTGCCGCCATCTCATCGTTGAAATTGCGCCAATTATATTTGCTATTATTATTGTTATCGTTATTTTCACAGTTTATTTTATAATCCTGCCCGCCAAGCTATTTCAGCAAATTGGTCTATTCCCATTCTGTTTTATTCTCGTTTCCGTTTTGCTTTCTGAAGCGCATGGCGTAGACCATTCCGCTGCAAACGATCGCGCAAAACCCGAAGATCA
>JAJRAT010000072.1 GCA_028682845.1 Methanothrix sp.
GCGGAGTCGTTTCCTTCCATTTCCGGGGCTTTGACGCCGGCATCGGCACGGCCTTCGAGAAGCCACTGGAGGATGTGGGCTGCCGGTTTTGCGGGGCATGTGTCGACGTCTGCCCCACGGGCGCGCTGGTGGAGCGGACCAATAAATGGGCTGGCCTGCCGGAAAAGATTGTGGAGACCACCTGCCCGTTCTGTAGCTGCAACTGCAAGATCGGTCTTGAGATCAAGCACGACAAGATACTGCGCACCAGGCCGACAGGAAGCAAGCTGTGTGTGCGAGGAAGGTTTGCCCTGGAGTTCGTGCACCAGCGAAGGCTCACCCGGCCCCTGATTCGCAAGGGCGGGGAGCTTGTCGAGGCCGAGTGGAAGGAAGCCTTGGCAACTGTGGCGGAAAAGCTGAGCGGCTACAAAGGCCGAGATGTTGCCATGCTGGTCTCAGGAGTCCTGACCAATGAGGCTCTGGCTGCCGCCAAGACCTTTGCCGGGCAGTCAATGGACAGCCGGGCAGTGGCCGAGGACTATTCCAGCAGATACAGTCTCGATGAGATTGTCAAAGGGCCGCTTCTGGTGGTGGGAGACTTATCCGAGACGAATCCGGCCACGGAGTTGGCAGTCCGGGCGGCAAAGCCGGTGGTGCTGAGTTCCATCAAGACCCTTCTCGCCAAGAATGCATCTCTCTGGCTGCGGGAGCGTCCGGGCCATGAGGTCCAAATTCTCACAGCCATAGCCAAATCAGCCATAGAAGCCATGACGGATCAGGGCCGCAAATCCCTGGAAAAGGTCGAGGGGTATTCGGAATTCTCAAAATCCCTTGATCAGCTCAAGCCCGACGACATCGGCCTTTCGCCTTCGGAGATCGAAAAGGCGACACGTGCGCTTTCGAGGGGAACAGTTGTGGTGAGCCCCGACTCGGATATCGAGATCAAGAAAGCCGCCGGAAATCTGGCTCTGGCTTTGGGCGGCAAGCTCTGTCTGGTGGGAAGGAACTGCAATTCGCGCGGCGTTTCCATTTTGGGACTGGCCAGAGGATTTGAAGATACCATGCAGTCCCTGCAATCCGGCAGGACGAAGGCCGCGTACATCATCGGCTGCAACCCCGCCAGGGCAAGCGCAAGGATGGCGGAGATACTGTCTAATCTGGAATTCCTGGTGGTGCAGGACCTGTTCCTGACGGAGAGCGCCAGGTTGGCGGACGTGGTCCTTCCGGCGGCAAGCTTTGCCGAGATCGACGGCACATTCACCTCCACGGACGGCAGGATGCTGCCGCTGAAGGCGGCGATAACGCCCAGATCGAAGTCGGACGTGCAGATTTTGTCCGACCTCTCCTTGATGATGAAGGACAGGACCACAGGGTCCAAAGCGGAAGCGGAACTGGAAGCCGGCAATTCGCAGCCGTCCCTGGCGGCATTGCAGCATGAAATACAGCAGGATGCGACGCGAGAGAGCCCGGAGCCGATTAAGACGAAGGCGCAGGCTAATGAATTTATCATCCTGTCTTTCCTGCCTGTAAAATTGCAGAGCACACCAAAAGACTCCTGCCAACTGGTGGTGGGGCCGCGCCTCTTTGAGTTTGGCAGCGGCACGAGAACCTCGCGGGTGCATGACCTGTTGTATTTGAATAAAAGGCGCAAAATAGAGATCAATCCCCTGGATGCCAGAGATCTGGAAATTGCGGATGGTGAAGCGATAACTCTGGAATCGGGCGAGAAAATCCAAAGCAGGTTGGTGAGGATCTCGCGGAGAGTTCCCAAAGGCGTCATGCATGTTTGCGGGCGGAAGAGCGAGGCGGTTAGTGCGGAGGTGAAGCGCGATGTATGAGGTGCAGAAAAGAGATGCCCTGGCACCGGGACTGACGCTCCTGAAGATCCGAGCGCCCCAGATAGCGAGAAAGATGCAGCCCGGCCAGTTCGTCATCGCCAGGGTTGACGAGTTCGGCGAGCGCATTCCCCTCAGCGTGGCCGATTGGGACAATGAATCCATATCAGTCGTCGTTCAGGATGTCGGCGTTTCCACGCGAAAAATCAGCCTCCTCGATGTGACGGACTCCCTGCAAAACCTGGCGGGTCCGCTGGGAAAGCCAAGTCCGATCGAAAATTTCGGAACGGTAGCCGTCGTCAGCGGCTGTTTCGGCATCGGGCCGGGATATGCCCTGGCCAGGGCTCTCAAGAAAGCCGGGAACAGGGTCATAATGATAGTTGAGGCCAGAAACCCTGACTGGCTCTTCTGGCAGGATCGATTGGAGAAGGTCTCCGACCGGCTCATCTTGACCTGCAATCGGGCGGGAGCGGATGATAGCTGTGCCACCAATCCCGTAAAGAGGCTTATCGAATCCGAGAAGATCGACCGGGTCTATGCCATCGGCTGCACATTCATGATGATGGAGATCTCAAACGCAACCGCACCCGCAGCCGTTCCAACGCGGGTCAGCCTCATGCCGCTCATGGTGGATGGAACCGGGATGTGCGGGGCCTGCCGCTGCCTGGTGGAAGGCAAGACGGTGCTCGGCTGCGTGGACGGCCCGGAGTTCGACGGGCACAAGGTCGATTGGAACCGTCTGGTCGAGCGCATGAGAAGCTATCTGGACGAAGAAACGGCGGCTATGGACATCTG
The DNA here is from genome assembly GCA_028682845.1 of Methanothrix sp. GTDB lineage: Archaea > Halobacteriota > Methanosarcinia > Methanotrichales > Methanotrichaceae > Methanothrix. The sequence goes on from JAJRAT010000072.1 coordinate 2,610, forward strand.
GGACAGGGAGAACTGGCACCTGGCTACGGATCGAAAGGCAGCACAGGCGGCACACGGCAGGGTTTGATTTCCTCAAACCTCCAAACCTCAAAATGGTCGCATTCGCGCGATTCTCCCAAAAAAAACCGAGATAATCGAAGAGAAAAAATCGAAGAGCGATAATCGAAGAGCATAAAGCCGAGGAGGGCCATGATAATAACATGGCCGAAACTCGCTTCTTGAATAACTGTCCCAAGTGCGGTTATATTGCAGAGGCATGGACCGAGGATGGTGTGTCGGTTCATATTCGCTGCCGGATGTGCGGCTACGAAGGACGTCTGCCCCACCCGGACCTGAAGAATGGAGCCTGGCGGGTGGGATAGCTTTTCGAAGACTTCATCATCCAATTCGAAAAATTTTTGCAAAGTTCGTTGTGACCCGATCATGAGAACCAGCCGCGCCCTCCTTCTGCGCCTCCGCCACGATCCTCAATATCAGTTCAGCCGGGCCAGCGTCGAGTATGTCGATCGCGGTGCGCCGGGGGACAGATCGGTCGTGCGAGGAGATCAGATCGTCAGCCTTGAATCC
>JAJRAT010000182.1 GCA_028682845.1 Methanothrix sp.
TCCTTGGCCACCTGGCTGCCGGCCACAAGAGCGAAACAGTCCCTGAAATGCTGGTCGGTGAGATTGGAGACGGGGACATTCTCCCTGGCCAGCTCGATGGGTATGGTCTCCAGCGTCCTGACGACGACGGATGGAGGGACATTGTACTCGGCCACGATCTCCTCGAAGAGCTGATAGGCGGGCGACGCCGCCATGACGCGGGCCAGCTCGGCGTTCAATCCCAGCGTGCGCTCGAACCGCTGCGCTCTCTCCAAAAACAGCTCGGGGAGCTTGAGTTGCCGGAGCATATCATCCGTGATCACCACAGACGGCACATCGGTCTCGGGGTACATCCTGGCCGATCCGGGCAGCGGCCTCATGTACTCGGAGCAACCGTCCGGCAAAGCCCGGCGCGTCTCTTCAGGCACGCATACCAGCGCCTCACGAGCGCGAACCAGCACCGCCTGCAAAGCCTTCTCGGCTCGATCCCGGGGGCCGGTGACCATGATCACTGCGTCGTCGGCTCCCGCTGCAAGCAGAGAGCGAACGGCGTCCACTTCAGCAGCGGTCACGCCATAGGCGGGAAGCTCATCGGTGTGGAAGATTCCGCCCACGCCCGCCCTCTTGGCCCGATCGGACATCTCCGTGCCCAGCCGCCGTCCGGGCTGGACCTCCTTGCCCACCTGACCGGCAAAACCGGGCAAACGACAAGCCAAGACCACTCCGCCGCTCTTAAGAGACTTGGCGAGGACCTTGGAGCCGGTGGCCGAAAAGGTGCCGGTAACGTCCCATATCTTGTCGACTACGCCGAAGGATCGATGCTGCAGCTCGTCCCTGATCTCCAGAAGCCTGACCTGGCGCAGAGCCTCGAACTCCACAATCTTGTCCACCAGGTTAAGGGCCTGAACGCCCTTCACCTCCACACGCGCCCCGCCTTTGATGGAGACGTTCACATCCTGACGGATGGTTCCAAGGCCCCGCTTCACCCGGCCCGTGGAGCGCAGGATCATTCCCAGGTACTGCGCGACCTCGCGGGCGTGCGCCGGAGAGACGATGTCGGGAGCGGTGCCGATCTCCACGAGTGGGATGCCCAGCCGGTCCAGGGAAAATATGAGGCTGTCACCGTTGTCGGCCACGATGCGCGCCGCCTCTTCCTCCAGACAGAGAACCCCGATGCCGACCCGTCCCTGGGACGTATCGACAAAGCCTTCGGAGCCGATGTAGGCCGTGCGCTGGAAGCCGGAGGTGTTGGAGCCGTCGATCACCATCTTGCGCATGGTCTGCACCTCGTCCACGATCTTTATGTTGAGCAGCCGGGCGATGACAAGAGCGATCTCCATCGCCTCGGAATTTATCTCCCGCGGCGGCTCCTCATCCGCCTCGACGAGGCAGGTGGTGTCGTAGGATTTGTAAAGAAACTTGCGCGATACCAGGACCTCTTCCAGGGCCGCACGATCTATCTCTCCAAGCTCGCTTCTCGAGGGGCGGAGGTAGCGGAAGAACTCAAAATTGGACTCTTCCACCTCTCGATGTTTTGTGGGGCAGCCGCAAAAGAGCTTGCATGCGGTGTCGAGCTGCTGGTGAATCTCTATGCCGCATACAAGGCCCAAAGCGCGAAAGTCTAGCCCCTCAGACATTACGTTCGCCATCGATTAGCGTTCAGATACCGCAGGAGGTTTAACTCTTTTGACTGCCTCCCGGATATCCTCGGCCTTGACCGTCTTTCTCTTAGCGTGGTTGGCCCAGCCGACCGCCTCGCGGGCCACCTCCAGGCCATAGCCCTCCAAAACCTCTGCCAGCGCGTCCCTTGCGCCTTCGCTAACCCTCTTTGCCCCTGCCTCGCGGATGAGCCTGCTCACCGGAGCCACTGGAAGTATTGGCATTCGTTTTTCACCTCAATTGTCCGGTTTAACAGCCGGAAGAACGAAAAGAACCGCTCTTCTAAGGCCACAGGCCGGAATCTGGCTTTTATTGGACCTGTAATTCCATATATAATTTTTCCCAGCTCCGTCTTAGCTCATTAGCATTGATACCATCACGATTTTATCATAATTTGCCTCATCAGGATCTTCCCTTAAGATAGGACAATTCAATCAAGATTTTTTGGAATTTGGGCAACTTTGGACCATCATTCTAACCATAAACCCACCATGAAGGGCCGACACGAAAGTGCTGATGGGAAATGTTATTAGGCAATGGCAGCGCCCATAGAAAGGGAGGAGCGGACGATGTGCAAATACGAATGCAAGGCGATAATCTACAAGGATTTTGAGGATGTTTACGGCCCGTGCGGATGCGGCATGTTCCTGGCCACTTTGCCCATACTCCTTCCCATGCACTGGCTGACGGAAGAGAGGCCGCCCGAGGTGGAGGATCATGAATTCGGCAAGGGCTTCGACTCCAGAAGGGTCGCGGGCTTCACCTGCAATCAGGTTCTCGACCATGAGATAGACGGCGTCAATTATCTGGCCAACTTCTCCTGCTGCCGGGAGTGCGCCGAGAGAGCGGTGGCCTGCGGCTATGCCGTCTGGGCAGAGAAGCCGTACCCCATGCTGCTGCGCTGAGCCTGTAAAAAATGCGCGAAAAGCATTTTGGGATGATCGGATATTGCCGGACAAATTTAAGTAAAACTTGTGAGCTGCGAACGAATCGAGAATTGCAGCAGTTGCGACTGACGCAAAGCTTATTTGCGGATATTTTAAAATATGACGAAAGTAAAATATGACGAAAGGTTCGGGGGACAAAATTGCTATACAGAGTCTATTCCACCAAGGCCTGCCCCAAATGCGAACAGCTCAAAGCGGAGCTTAAGAAGGCAGGCATCTCATTCGAGAGCATGGACATGAGCACACCCGAGGCGCTCACGGAGCTGCGCGTCAACGGCGTATTCACCCTTTCCGCGCCTGTGCTCCAGGCAGAGGATAACTTCTACACCGTCGAGGACCTCTTCGCCGGAGATAAGCTTAAGGACCTGGCTGGCTTCATCAAAGGCTAAAAATTTTTTAAGATTGGACCGTTCTTTTGCATTTTGCACAGGACTTGCAGGACTATCTTTGGTTCCTCGCTGATTCGAGTGGGTGTGATTGAGACAAAAAATCCTGCCTGAGGCGATCAAGTCGTCCGGACCGAACCGAATAGCGGTCCCGCTTGCAGATTTCTTGATTCACTCATCCGATCCCGTTTCGAGATAA
>JAJRAT010000026.1 GCA_028682845.1 Methanothrix sp.
ACTCTGAGATCACTTCGTTGGCGGGCAGATAACATTTGTCGGATACTCGCTCAAAGATCCTTCTGTTCTCAGAATCATCGAAATAAAAGTCACGCAGATTGGGGACGACCTCTTTGAGCGGAGATCCATCCCAGAAGAAATTCTTCTTGAGCCGGAGGGGTTGGTGGACCTCAAAAGAGAGGGATACAAGGGTCATGGTTCATATATTGGGGCGCGAAATATTTACATCCTTCGCGCAAATTTTTGATATTATCTGCGTCTGACCAAAACGTTTAAACGCACAAACATCGTTCTCTGTGCTTCCAGTGGGGGAAGCAGTAATGTTAATTGGATTTACTATGATCAAGGTTAGCCCCGGCCAGGAAGGATCGGTTTATGCCAATCTTCAGAAGAGGCCGGAGATAAGGGACGTTTATCGTCTCTTTGGAGAGTATAGCTTCTTTTTGGTCATGCAGGCCGAAGAGAGAAATGCATTCAGCCGAATGCTCGGCGAGATAACGACCAGGGAGAACGTCATAAAGGCCGGACCCGTTCTCTTCAGCAGAGATAAGTGCGATAGGGGCGCGGGCCGTCCTGATCCTGTTCCTGTCTGCAGTTAAAAATAAGCCCCTGGCAATTCCTATTTTTTTTCTTCTTTATTTTCAGGTTCTATGAGCGGCGCGAACTTGGTTCCGTAATAGATTATGCCCCTGTCGCCTTCCTTTCCCAGGATACGAAATACCGGTCGCACGCGCATGCCGATTTTTGGTACCGTCAAGCTGGAGACTATCTGGCCGGTGATCTTGGGTCCCTCATCCAGTTGAATGATGGCCAGATTATAGGGCGTCAACCTCTCGAATTCCTCGGTGGCGTTATAGATGGTCGTGAATGTGACGACCGTCCCTGTTCCCCCGAATGTGTACTCCTCCAAGTGTGCCCCGCGGCGGCAGTTGGGGCAGAGGTTTCTCGGCGGGAAGAAGTATTCATTGCAGCGGGTGCAGTGTGTCCCGGAGAGATTGTATCTCTGCGGTATGCTCCTCCAGAATCTAGGCGCTTGGGTTGTCATCTTCACCTCGTAAATATGTGGACCAATGCTGTTCCGCCGGAGCCGCCCACATTATGGGCCAATCCTATCTCGGCCTCGTCCACCTGACGCTTGCCGGCTTCTCCTCGAAGCTGCAGTGCGATCTCATAGGCCTTCTTGATTCCCGTAGCTCCCACGGGGTGCCCGCAGGCCTTCAACCCTCCGGAGGTATTGATGGGAATATCTCCACCAAGAGCTGTCAACCCATCCTCAGTGGCTTTTCCGCCAAGTCCCTTCTCAACAAATCCCAGGTCCTCGATGGCCAGGATCTCGGCGACCGTAAAGCAGTCATGTACCTCGGCCACGTCCACCTTCCGGGGCTCGATTCCGGCCTGGGCGAAGGCAGATCTTGCTGCATGAACTGTGGCATCGAGCGTGGTCAGGTCGCGGCGGTCATGCAGGGCAAGGGTATCGCTGGCCTGGCCGCTTCCAATGATCCTAATGGGGCTCTCCGAGAGCTTTTTTGCGATTTCAGTGGGCGCGAGCACAACTGCCGCCGCACCATCTGATATGGGCGAGCAGTCCAGGACATGCAACGGATCTGCTACCATAGGTGACTTGTTCACGTCTTCAACAGTGATCTCCATGTGATACTGAGCTATCGGGTTCATGCAGGCATGGTGGTGGTTTTTCACAGCCACGGCCGCCATCTGGTCATGGGTGGTCCCGTATCGGCGCATGTGAAGTTTTGCCATCATTGCGTAGAGCGCTGGAAATGTCGCCCCGAAGAAGCACTCCCATTCTCTGTCGGCTGCTGCCGCCAGAGCATCAGCAGCGGTGCCGGATGAGACATCGGTCATCTTCTCGACTCCGGCAGCGATGACTATATCGCTGTAGCCGCTGGCCACGGCCATTACTGCCTGGCGGAGGGCGAGGCCGCCAGAGGCGCAGGCCGCTTCTACACGGGTTGAGGGAATGTGCAGTCTTGAGAGTCCGGCGCAGTCGGCACTGAGCGCGCCTATGTGCTCCTGTTCGATGAACCTGCCGCCGCTCATATTGCCCACAAAGAGGGCATCGATCTGCTCACCGACGATCTCGGCGTCCTCGATCGCCATCACTCCTGCCTCAGCGATCATGTCGCGCAAAGAGACATCCCATCGCTCACCGAACTTGGTGCATCCTACACCGATAATGGATACGGATCTCATGTTCTCAGCTTGCCCTTATGCTTGGCATACATGGCATAATCAAGATACTCGGCTCCTCCGATGTAGTCGCGAACGCTCGGAGCACGGGAGCGGATCTCATCGATCTTCTCAGTCACTTTGATGCTGAATGCGTCGCTTCCAGCTCCGGAGCCGAAGCTGGTCACAAAGATGCGCTCACCTGGCCGGGCGACATCCAGGGTAGCAGCCAGGCCGATGAGGCACGATGCCGAATAGGTGTTTCCTATCATCGGCACAATCAACCCCGGCTCGATCTGCTTCTTGGAGAACCCCAGCATTCTGGAAACGCGTACTGGAAACTTGCCGTTGGGCTGGTGAAAAACTGCGTAATCATAATCTTCCGGCTTTGTTCCGAGTCTGCTCATCAGGCCGCGGGCTGCGCTTGTCACGTGTTTGAAGTAGGCGGGCTCGCCCGTGAACCTCCCGCCGTGCTCCGGATAGGGCTGTCCCTCTCGCCTCCAGAAGTCCGGCGTATCGGTGGTGAACGAGTATGTGCCCTCGATCTCCGCCGCCAGATCTTTGCCGCCGATCAGATAGGCTGCTCCTCCTGCGGCTGCGGTGTACTCCAGCATATCGCCGGGAGCGCCCTGGCTCACGTCCGCGCCTATGGCCAGGCCGAGGTCGATCAGAGTGGAGCCGACAAGGCCCAGGCAGGCCTGAACTGCTGCTGTACCGGCCTTGCAGGCAAACTCGAAGTCTGCAGCCGTAAATGCAGACGACGAGCACACAGCCTGGCCCACTATGGTTGCAGTGGGCTTTACGGCATAGGGATGGCTCTCGGATCCGGCATAAATGGCTCCTATTCTCTTCGGATCGACGTTGCCGCGCAAAATAGCGTTTCTGGCGGCCTCCACAGCTATGGTCACCGCATCCTCAT
>JAJRAT010000149.1 GCA_028682845.1 Methanothrix sp.
CTTCATGACATATCACCAATTTAATCATCGTTATCACATACTTCGACAATCAACGTATATAAATTTTTCCCAATCTCGACGATTTATCGTACGTCAATATTTGTCATTGTATTCGTCCATTTCTGACGGCGGGATCATGTCAATGGCTGCGCGCAAACGGCTTCGGACGCGGCGGCTAAAAGGAAAAGCCCGCCGAAATGTAAAAAGACCGGATGAACGGAAAAAGCCAGGCGAAAAGGAAAGAAACCGACTGAACGGGAAAGAACCCAGCCAAAAGAGAAAATACGAGAAAGATGCAAAGAGGGCGATGGACCAGAATGCCTGCCGCTAAACTCTCGCCACTCATGGAGCAATATTACCGGGAAAAGAAGCAATACCCTGATGCCCTACTGCTGTTTCGCGTCGGCGATTTTTACGAGACCTTTGCCGAAGACGCCGTGGTCGTCGCTCGCGACCTGAACATCACCCTCACCTCCCGCCAAAAAGACGATGAGGGGAACAAGATTCCCCTGGCGGGCGTGCCCTATCATGCCCTGGATGCCTACCTCGCCAAGCTCATCAAGGCCGGGCACAAGGTCGCCATCTGCGACCAGATGGAGGACCCCAAGCTCGCCAAGGGGCTGGTGAAGCGAGAGATCACTCGCGTGGTGACGCCCGGAACCATCATTGAGCCCTCCATGCTGGAAGAGCGAGCCAACAATTTTCTGGCCGCCGTGGTCCCGGAGGCGGATCGGATGGGCCTGGCCTTCCTTGATGTCTCCACCGGCGAGTTCCTGACCACAGAGGTCCCGGCGGAGAGGCTTGCGTCCGAGCTGGCCAAGTTCCGGCCCGCGGAATGCATCGCGCCATTCTCCATAAACTGGGAAGGCGCGAGGCAGCAGGTCCTGGAAGACGCCTGCTTCTCGGCGGAGAGTGCGGCGGCTGCTTTGGAGGGGCGCTTTGGTCCGGGCTGGCAGGAGAGGCTGCGCCTTTGCGACAGGCCGCTATCAGTCCGGGCCTGCGGTGCGGTCCTCAATTACCTGCACCGCTCCCGCTTCGACGCCCTGGGACATCTGTTCGACATCCGGTACTACTCCGGATCGGAGTTCATGGTGCTGGACGATGTCACGCTGCGCAATCTTGAGATTTTGAGAAACATTCGCGACAGATCACGCCGGGGAACGCTGCTGGAATTTTTGGACGAGACCAGGACACCGATGGGCGCGCGCACCCTCGCCCGCTGGATTCAGATGCCGCTTCAGTCTTTGGACGCCATCAGGAGAAGGCTGGACGCAGTGGAAGAGCTTTGCCGCGACGCCGTGCTGCGCATGAGCCTTTCCGAGGAGTTGAAGGGAGCCTCCGACCTGGAGCGTCTGATGAGCCGCGTCTCCTGCGCTGCGGCCAATCCTAAAGAGATGGTGGTGCTGAAGAGCACCTTGCAGCGGCTGCCGGGTCTCGCGCAAACGCTTCAAGGCGCATCGACTCCCTACCTTCAGGATCTGAGCCGCCGGCTGGGACCACTTGACGAGGTCGTGGCCCTTCTGGAAAGATCAGTCGCCGACGATCCGCCCACCAATTTGCGTGACGGCGGCGTCCTCAAGTCCGGCTACGACGCAGAGCTGGACCAGCTTCGCGCTCTGCTCAAAGACGGCAAAGGCTGGATCTCGCGCCTGGAGAGTTCCGAGCGAGAGCGCACCGGCATCAAGTCCCTCAAGATCGCCTACAACAACGTCTTCGGCTACTACCTGGAGGTCTCCAGAGCCAACATGCACCTGGTTCCGGAGAACTTCATTCGCAAGCAGACCCTGGCCAATGCGGAGCGCTTCATCACCCCGGAATTGAAGGAGATGGAGACGAAGGTTCTATCCGCCCAGGAGCGGTCGATAACGCTGGAGCAGGAGCTTTTCGGCAAAATGCGCAGCGTTGTCTCGGGGCACGCCAAAGAGATCCAGCAGAGGGCGGCGGCAATGGGTGAGCTGGATGTGCTGGCAGCCCTGGCCACGGTGGCGTCGGAGAACTCCTTTGTCAAGCCCGAGTTTAATTGCGTGGGAAAAATAGCTTTACGTAGCTGCAAGCACCCGGTGCTCGACAAGGCCATGCGGGGCGGCTTTGTGCCAAACGACATCCTGCTGGATAATGATCACGAGCGGCTGATCATCCTCACCGGCCCCAACATGGCGGGCAAGTCCACCTTCATGAGGCAGATTGCCATCTCCGTCATCCTGGCCCAGGCCGGTTCTTTTGTGCCCGCGACCTTTGCCTCGCTTTCTCTGGTGGATCGCATCTTCACCCGCGTGGGAGCCTACGACGACCTGTCCGCAGGCCAGAGCACGTTCATGGTGGAGATGACGGAGATTGCCAACATCCTTGCTGCGGCAACGAGGGACAGCCTGGTGCTGCTGGATGAGGTGGGGCGGGGCACAAGCACCTTCGACGGGCTTTCGCTCGCCTGGGCCATCTCCGAGTATCTGCACAGCAGCATCAAGTGCAAGGCGGTTTTCGCCACCCACTACCACCAGCTCACGCAACTGGAGGGCATCCTTTCCGGCGTTCGCAACTGCAGCATCGCCGTCAAGGAGGAGAAGGGCAATATCACGTTCCTGCGCACGGTCGTTCCCGGGGCGACGGACAAGAGCTACGGAGTGCATGTGGCGAGGCTTGCCGGAGTACCCGAGGCCGTGACAAAGCGGGCGGACGAGATCCTAAAAGAGATCGAGAAGGAGGCGGTGATCGAGCCGCTCTCCAATAACAAGAAGGCGAAAAAATCGTCCCGCTACACCCAGCTCATATTCTTCGATAAACCGGAAGGCGAAAAGATCTTAACGCCCCAGATCCGCGATCCGCTGCTCGACGAGATCACGCGCCTGGACATTGATTCTCTGACGCCCCGCGAGGCGCTGAACCGATTGGCGGAATACCAGAAGACGATACGGGAGAGAGATGGCCAAAATTAAGCTTCTCGATGAGGACACCATCAACAAGATCGCCGCCGGTGAGGTCATCGAGCGACCGGCATCCGCGGTGAAAGAGCTGGTGGAGAACGCCATCGATGCCGGTGCTTCGCGAATCTCCGTGGAGGTGGAGGACGGCGGCAAGAGCCTCATCCGGGTTACGGA
>JAJRAT010000185.1 GCA_028682845.1 Methanothrix sp.
GATCACTACTCAAATAAGAGGCTGAAGCTCTCCGGAGATCTGATGGAAGATCTCTTCCGCGTGGCCTTCAACCGCCTCACCCGAGACATAAAATACCAGCTGGAGAGGGCCAGCATGAGGAACAGAGAGCTGAACGTTGTAACAACCGTGCGGGCCGATGTCCTGACGGAAAGGATGATTCATCCACTGGCCACCGGCAACTGGGTGGGCGGCAGGACGGGCGTCTCACAGCTCTTGGACAGAACGGACTACATGGCAACCCTCTCTCACCTGCGCCGTGTGATCTCGCCCCTGTCCCGCTCCCAGCCTCACTTCGAGGCCAGAGATCTGCATGCGACACAGTGGGGACGCATATGTCCCAGCGAAACCCCCGAGGGTCCAAACTGCGGACTGGTGAAGAATTTCGCTCAAGGAGTGGAACTCTCCAAGGGCATTGATGATTACGAGGATATCAAGAAGATCTTGATTGATTTAGGCGTGGTAACAGTGGGTGGTAACGTTGCCTGAGGCTTTTGATAGCGGCGGCGCTCGCGTTTATTTAAACGGCGAGATTATAGGACATCATGACGACCCCAAGTCTCTGGTAGCCAATTTGCGCCGCCTGCGGCGTGCGGGGAGCATAAGCAGCCAGATGAATGTGGCTTACTTCGAGGACACCAGCGAGATTTTTATTAACAGTGACTCGGGCCGAGCCAGAAGACCTTTGATCGTGGTCGAGAACGGCAAAGCCATGGTGACGGTAGAGCATGTAAACAAGATCAAGAACGGGGAGATGACGTTCGCAGATCTTGTCTCATCCGGCCTGGTGGAGTATATGGATGCCGAGGAAGAGGAGAACACCCTCATCGCCATCTGGGAAGAGGATATCGCCCCCGACCATACCCATCTCGAACTTGACCCATCGATGATCCTTGGAATTGCAGCCGGTCTTGTGCCCTACCCAGAGCACAATGCCAGCCCCAGGAACACCATGGGAGCAGGAATGGTCAAGCAGTGCCTGGGCATGTCCACAGCCAACATGAGGCTGCGGCCCGATACGCGCGGCCACTACCTGAACAGCCCCCAAAGAGGCATCGTTCGCACCAAGACCTCGGGAGCCGTCGGCTTTGAGGAGCGGCCCGCCGGCCAAAACTTCGTAGTGGCCGTCCTGGCCTACGAAGGATACAACATTGAAGATGCCCTGGTCATGAACCGCGGCTCCATTCAGCGTGGTCTCGCTCGCAGCCACTTCTTCCGCGTCTCCGAGGCGGAGGAGCGCAAGTACCCCGGCGGCCAGGAAGATAAGTTCGAGATCCCGGACGTCGAAGTTCGGGGCGCGCGCGGCAGCGAGGCGTACGATCAACTGGATTCCGACGGCCTGGTGAACCCCAACGCCTATGTGGGCCCGAACGATGTTCTCATCGGCAAGACCAGCCCGCCCAGATTCCTGGAGGAGCCCTCCGAGTTCGGGCTGACTCCCCAGCAGAGGCGCGAGACATCCGTGACCATGCGTTCCAACGAGAAGGGCGTGGTGGACATGGTCATCCTCACCGAGTCCTCCAACGGCAACCGCCTAGCCAAGGTCAAGACCCGCGACCAGCGCATTCCGGAGCTGGGCGACAAATTCGCCTCGCGACACGGCCAAAAAGGCGTCGTGGGCCTGATTGTGCCCCAGGAGGATATGCCCTTCACCGAATCCGGAGTTGTGCCCGACCTCCTGCTCAATCCGCACGCGATTCCCTCCCGTATGACGGTGGGACACGTGCTGGAGATGATCGGCGGCAAGGTCGGATCACTGGAAGGCAGGTTCGTCGACGCCACGGCATTTTTGGGCGAGAATGAGCCGGATCTGCGCGGCGCACTTAAAAAGTTCGGCTTCTCGCACACCGGCAGAGAGATTCTTTACAACGGAGCCACCGGCGAGCAGGTCATGGCCGATGTCTTCGTGGGTGTGATCCTCTACCAGAAGCTCTACCACATGGTCACCGGCAAGATGCACGCCCGCTCGCGCGGCCCGGTGCAGGTCTTGACGCGCCAGCCCACGGAAGGCAGAGCCAGAGAAGGCGGCCTCCGATTTGGTGAGATGGAGAGAGATGTGCTTATCGCCCACGGCGCGGCGTTAGCTCTCAAGGAGCGCCTGGTCGATGAATCGGATAAAGTAACAGAGCTTGTCTGCAGCCATTGCGGCATGATCGCCATCCATGATCGGAGAAGAAATGCGGACTTCTGCCCGACCTGCGGAGCGGATACTGAAATCTACCCCGTGGAGATGAGCTATGCCTTCAAGCTCTTGCTAGACGAGATCAAATCACTTGGTGTGGCGCCGCGACTGATCCTGGAGGACGCGGTTTAGGTGGAAGTATGACTGTTCCCAAGAGAATTGGTAAAATCCGCTTCGGGCTCATCTCTCCGCAAGAATTTAGGAAGATGAGCGTGGTCAAGATCATAACCGCCGACACTTACGATGACGACGGCTTTCCTATCGAGATGGGATTGATGGACCCGCGCCTGGGTGTAATCGATCCGGGCCTGCGCTGTCGATCCTGCGGCGGCAGACCGGGAGAATGCCCCGGTCACTTCGGGCATATCGACTTAATTGCACCCGTAATTCATGTGGGCTTCGCAAAGCTGATCAGAAAAGTCCTCCGGGCCATCTGCCGGGACTGCTCCCGCCTCATGATGAAAGACAATGAGAAGAAGATGTACCTGGAGCAGATCCAGACCCTGGAGAAGCTGGGCCAGATGACGGACGACACCGTCAACAAGGTCTTCGCCGAGGCGCGCAAGAACAAGACCTGCCCCTACTGCGGTGCACCCCAGCAGGAGATCAAGTTCGAGCGGCCTCTGTCCTATATCGAGGACGGACACAAGCTAACCGCCTCGGATATCCGCGATCGCTTCGAGAAGGTTCCGGACGACGATATTCAGGTCATGGGCATGAATCCGGGCACCGCCAGGCCGGAATGGATGATTCTCACCGTTCTGCCCGTGCCGCCCGTAACCATGCGCCCATCCATCACCCTTGAGTCCGGGCAGCGCAGCGAGGACGATCTCACGCATAAACTGGTGGACATCATCCGCATCAACCAGAGATTCCAGGAGAACCGCGA